>JALWRJ010000071.1 GCA_026994125.1 Cyclobacteriaceae bacterium
CTATTAGAGATGGGCATGATGACCACCCTTGGCGTATTAGCAGGCATAGGCGTAAGTATGCCATTTTTAATATACTATCATAACAACCCAATAATTTTAAGTGGCGATGCCGCAAAAGCAATAGAGAGCTTTGGTTTAGAAGCCGGATATTTCTTCTCACTACAACCAAGCTTATTTTACAATCAAGCATGGGCTATCTTTTTTATGGCTATAATTTTAGCTTTTTACCCCATATACGTAATCCATAAACTAAAACCCGTAGAAGCTATGAGAGAAGCGTAACCAATGTTCAATGAGTAATGACCAATTAATAATTACGCATTGAACATTAATAATTGAACATTGAACATTATAAAGTTATGATACTAAAAATAGCCTGGAAAAATATTTGGAGAAGCAAAGCACGTAGTTTTGTTGTAATAGGTTCCATAATACTTGGCGTTTGGGCCTTGCTTTTTGGAACCGGATTTATGAATGGTTTTGGTGTAAGCTATATGGCCGATGTAATAAACCATGATGTATCTAACATACAAGTACATAACAAAGAGTTTAAGAAAGATTTTGATATAAATTTTACCATACCCAATGCGCAAGAAAAACTAGACCATGTAAGAACCTGGCCAAATATCAAAGCAGCTACTTCTAGGGTAATTATTAACGGCATGATTGCCTCACCTAAAAAAGGTACCGGAGTTCAAATTAGAGGAATTGATGTTGAAAACGAACGTAAAGTAACTCAATTGGATTCCTTGCTTATCGAAGGAACTTATTTTAAAGACATTAAAAGAAACCCTATTATTATAGGCTCAAAACTGGCCGAAACATTGCATGCAAAAGTACGCTCTAAAGTAGTTCTAACCTTTACCAATGCGCAGGGCGATATTACTGCTGCTGCCTTTAGAGTAGTTGGTATCGCCAAAAGTTCTTCAGTAAAAATAAACGAGCTGTATGCCTTTGTTAAGCAAAGCGATATCAACCCAATTGTTGGAATCAACAACCAGGTACATGAGCTGGCCATAGTACTTGCTCCTAATGTTAGCGAAGCACCCACAGTAGCTGCTTATAAAAAAGAATATCCTAAAGATTTGGTGGAAACCTGGAGAGAAATTGCTCCTGAGTTAGCCGTTATGCAAAGTATGTACGACCAAATGCTGTATGTACTGATGGTAATAATTATGACCGCCCTGGTATTTGGAATTATAAATACCATGCTAATGGCTGTTTTAGAAAGGTTCCGTGAACTGGGTATGCTGATGGCTGTGGGTATGAATCGCATAAAAGTGTATTTTATGATTATGGTAGAAACTATACTGTTGGGCATTATTGGAGCTCCTATTGGCTTGCTGGCGGGTTGGGCTACCCTCCATTATTTCCAACAAACCGGGGTAGATTTAACCAACTACTCCGAAGGCCTCGAAGCGTTTGGGTATTCTTCTATTTTATATCCATACCTGGAAAATGATGCATATTTAATTGTAACAATCGGGGTTTTTATAACGGCCCTAATGGGGGCTATTTACCCCGCTTGGAAAGCTGTTAGGTTAAACCCTGTAGAAGCATTACACAAATTATGATTATAATAAAACAAATAACCAGTCAATAAGGAATCAAGCCACCAGGCTACACAAAGTCTGAATTAGTGATACCTTCAGCCCTTGAGTTTTAGTGGTAACAAAAGATAAAAAAATGAGTGTCATAAAAACAGAAAAAGTAACCAAAGTTTATAACGAAACCAAAGTGCCTGTACATGCACTAAATGGTATAAACCTTGAAATTAACGAAGGAGAATTTACGGCTATCGTGGGCCCTTCGGGATGTGGTAAAACCACCTTGCTAAATATTTTAGGTGGGCTCGACCACCCCACCTCCGGCACGGTAGAGGTAGCCCATACCAATATTACTAACATGCCCGATGGCAAGCTTATCGACTTTCGATTGAAAAACATTGGGTTTGTATTTCAGGCCTACAACCTAATACCGGTGCTTACCAACAAAGAAAATGTGGAGTTTATTATGCTTATGCAAAAAAAAGCCAAAGAAGTACGCGATGCTCGGGCTATGGAACTGCTTACACAAATGGGCATTGCCGATAAAGCCAACCAGCG
>JALWRJ010000072.1 GCA_026994125.1 Cyclobacteriaceae bacterium
TGGCTAAGCGCAATGGATTTAGAGCTTACGAGGATACGTTAAAAAAAATAATGCACCAACTGCAAGATGCTGATGCCTACTCGCTGCTAATTTCAACCCCCGATGGGGAGCCTCTGGCAGGTGCATTTTGCCCTTTTGACAAACAAAGTGCTTACCATTTGGTTAATGCCTCCGTGAATCATCCAAATAAGCTATTTAATAAAGCCAATATTCTTGCTACCTACCTGGCAGTTTCAGAGGCCATACAAAGAGGGCTTAATTTCGATTTTGAAGGGAGCAACATTCCTGGTGTGGCTTCCTTTTACGCTATGATGGGAGGAGTACCCCAAATTCATTACAGAATTCAGCTGGCGAATCACCTCCTGGGTAGAACCTATAGAGCAGTTAGGTGTTTTTAAGTATGCCTTTTTGAACAAGCTAAAAATTTGCCATATTACCAGCATGCACCAATGGCAGGACGATCGAATTTTTCAGCGGGCATGTATTGGTTTAAGCCGAAATGGGCACCAAGTGCATTTGGTCGCTTTGGGCGATTCCGATGAACTATCAGTTTTTCAATCTGAAGGAGTATTTGTTTATTTATTGCCCCATTACAAAGGTTGGAAGCGCAGAGTAATCGGTACTCACAATGTAATTAAGAAGGCTATTGAAATTGATGCCAACGTTTATCAATTTCATGACCCTGATTTTCTGCCTCAAATTATTACTTTAAAAAAGAAGCGCCCCAAGGCAGCAATAGTTTATGATATACATGAAAATTACGCAGCCAGGTTTAAAGATTGGGGACTACCTGGCTTTCTGGGCAATTGGTTTAGGAAGTATGAGAAGCGTATGATAAATAAGCTGAATGGCATTTCGGTGGTTTCTCAATCCATGGCTTTCCTTTTTAAAAACGTAACTACTCCCATCGAAATTACCAGAAATAGTACAGACATAACTCGATTAAACCACCTTAACCTAGAATCTGTACCGAAAAATAGTCATCCGCAATGTATAACCTCAGGCTCTCATTCGCACGAGCGGCATTGCCTCCAAACCGTACAGGCCTTAAAATTTATTGCAGAAGCTAACATTAAAATGCCTGAATTTATGTTTGCAGGTAGGTACCTGAAGGGTATAAAAGAAGAAATGAAAGCGCAGGCCGAAAAGGATGCAACTTTAAATTACTTAAAGTTGGAAGGGATGTTGCCTTGGGAAGATAATTTTAAAAGAATTGCAGCCGCCTTTTGTGGTTTTGTGTTTTATAAAAAAAATGACAATAACTCGGTGGGCATACCCAACCGATTGTTTGAATATATGTATTGTGGTATCCCGGTTATTGTATCTGATTTTCCTGAGTTAAGGCAAGTAGTAGAGTCAGCTAAATGCGGCCTTGTTGTAAATTCCGAATCTCCTGCCGAAATTGCCGAGGCTGTGATAAAGCTGCTTAAAAACACTGCTAGAACCGAGCAAATGGGAAAAAATGGTCGGGTAGCACTTGAAGAAACATACGGTTATCACATCGATCTTGAAAGGCTGGAATCCTTTTATATTAACCTGTTGTCTGCTACCCAATAGCAAACTTTCATAACAGTATATGAACGAATCTGTTCGGAAATTTCTTTTGTATTTTAAACCAGTTAAAACCTACTGGAGGTTAACTTCTGGTTTTAGCAGCAAGGTAGAAACCCAAATAGGGTTCTATCCTTTAAGTATATTGCCCAGAATAACCCAAGGGCATTACCCTTATTTCGATAAAAAGGGTGTTCCCTTATTTCCCAACAAATCAGGTAAGTTAGTATATCATTTTACCACCATTTGTTCTTACGCTCTTGGGCTTTGGGAGCAGTACCTATTGCATGGAGAGGCAAGTTTAAAAACTAAAATTGTAGAGATAGCTAACTTTATTAGCACAAAAAGCAACGAAATAGAAGGTGTTGCGTTGTTTTTAGATCAAGAGGAAGAAGGAGTGCCTCCTGTGCCCTGTGCGATGAATCAGGGAGAAGCAATAAGTGTGTTAATTCGAGCCCACGAACTAACCAATGAATCAAGCTATATAAAAACAGCCCAGGCTGCTGCATTGGCATATCAATATGAATACGGACACACAGGAATACAAAAACAAT
>JALWRJ010000073.1 GCA_026994125.1 Cyclobacteriaceae bacterium
TTTTATGCCCTTCCACTATCCACTCGTTTAGCCAGGGTTCATATTTATCTAAAGGCAAATACCAATGCCTGGTTTGCTTAAATACCGGAGTTTCTCCGGTTAAAGCCGAAACCGGATTTTTAAGCTCGGTAGCACTTAACGAAGACCCGCACGATTCACACTGATCGCCATAAGCGCCCTCCTTACCACACACCGGGCAGGTGCCTACAATATAACGATCGGCCAAAAACTGGTTGGCTTTAGGGTCGAAGTACTGATCGGATGTTTTTTCAACAAATTCGCCTTTTTGGTACAAATCGGTAAAAAACTCCGAAGCAGTTTCGGCATGCACAGCCGAAGAAGTGCGCGAATAAATATCGAAACTTATGCCAAATTTTTCGAACGATTCCTTAATAATACCATGGTATTTATCTACCACTTGCTGTGGAGTAACCCCTTCTTTCTTAGCTCTAATGGTAATGGGCACACCGTGCTCATCCGAGCCACATACAAACAACACCTCTTTGCCACGGCTTCGTAAGTAACGGGCATAAATATCGGCTGGCACATATACTCCGGCCAGGTGGCCAATATGAACTGGCCCATTGGCGTAAGGCAGGGCAGCCGTTAAGGTAAATCTTGCAGGGGCTTTTTCCATGATAAAAAATTTTGTCAAAGATAAAAACTATTCCGGCTTGATGTTTGGCTCTACCCGAATATTCTTTAAAACAAACCAAAATTTAGTAATAACACTGATGTTACTTTGCAACTATTGGGTATATGATTAATATTAACGAACTTAGGTTTTACAATGCATATAAACACTCCGAAAGAAGAAATTGTTGAGACGCTCTTTAAAGAGCATTTTGAAGCCTTATGCAGGTTTTCTACGCATTACATTAGCAATTTTGAAACGGCTAAGGATATTGTGCATGAAGTATTTACCCGATTTTGGGAAAAGTTTGATGCACTACCAGGCAACACCAATTATAAAAGCTACCTGTTTACGGCCGTTCGCAACAAAAGCTTTAATTATTTGCGCGACCAACGGCACCACCTGGCCTTGGAAGATGCACCCCAAACGGAAGCTGCTCCCCAGGCTGATGCCATCGAAACACAACAACTGGCCGCACACATAGCAGAGGCATTAAATCAATTACCCGATGCCTGTAGAAATGTATTTGAATTAAGTAGGTACGAATCGTTAAAATACGTTCAAATAGCTGAAAAATTAGGCATTTCAGTAAAAACAGTAGAAGCGCAAATGAGTAAAGCACTCCGCATTTTACGTGCCCATTTAAAAGATTTTTTACTTATATTAATTTTTTGGAGTATTACGTAAGGGTAAAACAAGTTACATGTGTTTAATAATTAGAAGTAAAAAGTGAAAGCACCAAATCAACATATCGAATCAATTATAACCCGTAAAATTAGCGGGCAAATTACTGCTCAGGAACAGGAGCAACTTACACAGTGGCTCAACGAAAACCCGGAGCATGTAGCCTATTTTAATTCGCTGCAAACCTCTTGGGAGGTGGTTACGCCACCAGCCCCAACCAAGCTACCCTCCATTGATATAAACAAGGAGTGGGTGCAGTTTAAAAAATCAATATCACGCACACCTGCCAGCCCTAAATTTGCAGCTTGGCAGATAGCCGCTTCCTTGCTCATGGTAATGGCAACTGGCTATTTAGCTTACTATTTTACTAGCAGGCAACAAGTTATTACCATAGTAGCTCAAACTTATGGCCAGCAAGTTACTTTGCCCGACCAATCGGTGGTTACCCTAAACAAAGGGGCTACACTTAGCTATCCTCCTTCCTTTAAAAAGGAATCAAGAAATGTTTCTCTTACCGGTGAGGCCTTTTTTGAAATTACCCGAAACGAGGCTAAACCTTTTACGGTTGCCCTGAGTCAAAGTAGTGTTGAAGTACTGGGAACTTCCTTTAACATTAATGCCCGAAAAGACAATAATTGGACTGATGTGATAGTTAATACTGGGAAGGTTAAATTTAAAAGTAAAGCCACTCAACAAGAAATTATTTTAACCAGGGGCGAAAAAGGCACCCTTACTAAAGAAAACGCTATGCTAACAAAAACAATAAACAACAACCC
>JALWRJ010000074.1 GCA_026994125.1 Cyclobacteriaceae bacterium
GTATTGAAGATTGCTTTACCCGCCAAAAGAAGACCCTGGATGACGGGTATTTTTGAGCAAATCAAGAATACCAGCCCTCCTTTTCAATATTCTATTGCATAATCCGGGTTTAAGGTACCACAACCCCTTGAAAGTTCTAAAAAACAGGCCCTCCCAAAATTGGGAGGGCACTCCTCTCACTTATCATAGCCTCAAAGCCCTGTATGTTGAGAGGTGTAGGACTTTGGATATGAGTAGTCTAAATATCAATTTTTACCACATGAATTACTTTTCCTTTAGGACCTTTTTCACGACCCGTAAAATAAATAGCATCTGAAGTAAACATGGCGGGAAAGCTTCCCATTGGGTAGAAATTTTTACCATTAAATGCCAGCGCATTACTCATTTTCTTTTCATTAGGATTTATGCGATACACCATACTCTGCATAAAAACTTCATTTAGTTTTGTAACTGTAGTTTTAGTAATTGTAGTAGTTACTCCGGCACCTGCCACTTTAGTAACACTGGACTCAACCTTGGCCTCTGTTGAGAACTCCACGGGTTGTAAATTGGCTACTAAAATCAGGTCCTGTCCTTTTATCATATACTGATAGTTAAGAAGATTTAGCTCATTTTGCTTACCAAGTGGTATCAAATAGAAAGCCTTCAAATCACCAGATGTAGAAAGCTGCAAGGCATAAAACTCTAGCGGAGTATGACCAATTATTAGTTCATCACCATTTGGCAAACTAACAATCTCATCAAAATTATTTCTTGGAATGTACATGCCAAACTTTACTTTTTTGCCCCCTGCACCCACAATTTTATTGGTCAATTCATCTTCAGTGAAAAGTCTTGTATAGACCGGTTTCCCATCTTTAATTTTTACTACCTGAATACCATTCAGCTTTTTATAGGCATAATTTTTATACCAACCGCCAAACTTATCACTTCCTTTGGCATCGCCTTTGGCCAGAACATAGGTGGCGCCATTGCCATTTAATATTTGATAGTCGGCCCACAACATTTTACTCTTAAAAGAAACGGAATCAACAAGTTTGCGCTGATCATTAAAGCGCATTACTGTAAAATGATCTTTATTGTCTTTCCAATACAGGTGTTTCAATGATTTTAAATTAGTTGGCCCGTTTAACGGAGCAAATAAAGAACATAAATTATCATCCTGGCCAAGTCCGGAGGTTATGGTCGATGCTGTATAGGGTAACAGGTAAATATCGTATTGCATATCATTAAAATCCATGCCATTCATTGTAAGCACGGCTACCCGGTTACTGGCATATTTTTGATCGCGACTCAGGCTGACTTTTTCCTGAATTACACCGGCAGCAAGCAATGTTGCATTGGCCGGCATTAGTAAAGGATTTCCATATTTATGCAGATCCTGATAGAATCCATTTGACGTTGCCAGCGCATCGTAATCACTTAAACTTTTAAAACCACCGGGCATAATACGCCAAATATCTCCGGTTTTGGGTTTGATGGATTCTTCTTCAACAAACTCCATTCCTGTATACACACCAAGGGTATAGTTTTTCTTAACGGTGCCTCTAAACAACTTCATGCCACCGCCAAAGGCTCTGCTGGCCAACAGCCATTTGCCATTTGCGTCAGCCAGTTTTTCTACACGGGACTTCGGCATATACCAGGGCATCGTCTTTGTGGCTTCCTTGCTGTTAACAAACTTGTCTTCAACTCCGGTAGTACTACTTGCCAGGTTAACATCATATTCTTCCAACTGAACACCCTTTTCATTTGTAGAGGAAACATAGAATACCTTGGCATTATCACCGCTGATCAAGGTACCGCCATACCTGCCGTTACGTGAAGGCTTGGTTAGCTCAACTGCCACATCTTTGGCAATCTTTAATTCTTGCGCTTGCAAAAAAGTAGTTGTTAGTAATATGGCTATTACCGCAACACTTAATGGAACAAGTTTTGTCATGATACCTATTGGTACATTCATTCTTTCATTATTCATTTTCATGGCTTTGAGGTTTAAATTGAACATAGTTGCAAGTTCCTGAGATTTTCAATCGGTTTGTCTGGGGGAAATCAGGGGAATTACTAAGGGTATTCAGGTGTTTATTAGGAG
>JALWRJ010000075.1 GCA_026994125.1 Cyclobacteriaceae bacterium
ATATCCGGTAGATGGCGCCTTACGAGCCTACCTGGCCGAACACGAACGAAATGCCGATGCCATCGATTACGAAGAATTAACCCGATACAGCAACTCAATACCCTTATACGACAGCCAGGGCATAGATACCCTCTGGGAAACGGTGTTGTATGCCCCTAACGACATGGAAGCCATCCATTTAGCATTAAAAAAAGTATATGCTAACCTAAAATCATCGGGTAAGGTAGATGTTATAGACCATTTGTTTATCGACCGCATTGATGTATGCCCTTTTGGAAACACTAAACCCTTTCGGGTGCGTATTGTAAATCGTATTAATGACAACTTCGATTATTTCTACATAAAAAGAGCAGATGCCTCGCGCATTTATGGGTTAGAACTCGAACACCTGTTATCGCCCAATGCCATTAATTACATTGTACACAAAAACACTTTGGTAGAAGAGCATATTGCCGGAGTACCGGGTGATCAGTTTGTAAAACGACATTTTGAAGATGAGTTTTTAAACAAAGTCAGGCTTTCGAAAGAGTTTGTAAAGTTTAACGAACGGTGCTTTGTGCGCCTGCTGGGCGATATGCACTCCAGCAATTTTGTAGTAGATGTAACACCCGATTTTGAAGATACCCACTACCGTATTAGGGCCATCGATTTTGATCAACAATCGTACGAAGCCCGCAAAGCAGTGTATTTCCCTCAATATTTTAAGCAAAACAACCCTTTTGTAAAAATGGGCATGCAAATAATGACTCCCGAAAGTATGAAACAATACCAGTTAGAGGAACGATCGCTTATTTTAAACCGCTCCATTTCTAACAAAAATATACTTAACCAGTTGCTTGATGCCATGTGCCGGCAACCGCTTTCGTTACCTCAAAATATTAAACAATTGGGTAAAGAGCTGGCAAAGCATCACAACGACCACCGGTTTTTGCGCTGCCACTCCATGGGCGAGATGGTAAAACTAAACCTGGAAACGCTGCTAAATGACTAATTGCCCAACATTCCAGCAAAATTATCAAATGTCATAAATTGGTAGTCGCGCGCCATATTTTGCGTAAACTCGGCCGATCGCCCCAGTACTTTTAATAAATAATATTCCTTAAATTCATCATAATGCATAATACCAAAAGGAATACCCAAAAATGAAGGGGCACTTTCGTCCACAAATTTATGGAGATACAGGGCGTAGGCATCATTAATTACCTGCTCATTTAATTGTTGCTTTTGTGCCTCTGTAAATAGTTGATACGCCATACTAATGTTGTTTAAGGATTAAATTCCCCGGTGCAATATTAACATGCAATACTACATATTTATTGCGTGTGTAGAGGTTAATTTTTCGTAATTTTTTTCGGTCAAAACATCTTAACTCTTCGGGTGCTACTAGTGCAGTTAATTGGTTATTCGAACTGCTTCCCAAGGCAGAATTACTTACATTGTACAACGTAAGTTTATGATTTATACCAAAAACCAATTCAATTTTATCGCCTTGGTTTAATTTAATAGATTCCGGCATACGCATTACAAAAAATGCATGATTTCCATAGGTTTCTATGCGTATATCGCCTTCGGTAGGTGTATGCCCCATAACAGGTTTTCCTGCCAAAAGCAAAACCATAAATAAGCCTAAAAGTCCCCTGTGCTTTGTCATTTGTACAATTTTACTTTGCAAAGCTAAAACACCTAAAACATAAATATATTCGCAAAATCACCTAAATTATAACTAGGTAAAACACCTAGCTAAGGTTGGTGTTTTTACAGTAAACCCCAAAAATAATTCGCTGTAATTTATGTAGCTTTACATTTTTTTCCCGGGAGTTATCTTTCAGCTAAGAAAAGAATATCAAACAAAGATTAAGAACACCCATTGCAGAAGTGAAAGTAAGAATAAACAAATATGATCTAGAAGAATGTGTACTAAATTTTTCAGTCTCTATAATTTAAATTACAAAAGAAATGACCAATGATTATGCAGGAAGCCACCTATCAAAACATATCTAATATTGCTTATCGGAGTTTCATCTTCGGTCTTCCAAATGCATTTCGTTCCTCAATAAATATAAATATATATAAAGAAAGTAGAAAAGG
>JALWRJ010000076.1 GCA_026994125.1 Cyclobacteriaceae bacterium
GAAACGCCCCTCCTTACGACACCCTGCCACCCTACAGTTTCCCTTACTATTGCACCAATTATAGCATTGAAGAAGCCGATACTTTTTATGTGCAAAAAAACCCAAATCATTTTAACATTTTTGTTGATTTCTATATTCGAAAAAACGGAGAATACCAGCTATACGATTGGGTAACTGCCAATCCTCCGCAATGTGGCGAAAGCTATAATGGCAGGTTTCCTGTTTTAAAACAAACCAAGCAAGCCAGTCCGCTGGAAGGCGAATTAAAATACTCGATAACCGGAGCCGGTTTTGAGGTGATTTTTAAACGAGATACCGTTAAGCTGGAAGTACGCATACAAGACAGGGCATTGCACAAAAGCAACCTGATTAGCACTCCGGATTTTGTTTTGAAAGATATTCAAATTAATTAGAGCTAGTACGTATTTGCTCCCAACATAACCAGTGTACAACCATGCACCACTTCGATACCTTGCTGAGAGGCCAGGTTTTCCAGTTCCGAGTTTTCGGTACCTGGATTAAACAACATACGTTTAGGTTTTAAACCCAGCAAATAATTGTACCACTCAGGTTGGTGCCTGGCACCAATATACATGGTTATGGTATGTACATCCTGTATGGCAGGTTTTTCTTTTATAGGCAAAATGGGTTTCCCAAACACTTCGCCTTTTTTTATACCTACAGGCACAAATTCGATTTGGGCATTGGTGAGCCGTTCGGCAGCCATGTAGGCATACCGGTTTGTATTAGGTGTTGCTCCAACCAGCAAAGTTTTTTTATTTGTTTTCATATTGTAGTCCATATTTTTTACAAATCATCGAAGCACAATTTTCACCATCCATAGCAGCCGAAACAATACCTCCCGCATAGCCGGCTCCCTCACCGGCCGGATACAAACCTGTTATTTGGGTATGTTCCAGGGTTTCCTTGTTTCGGGGTATGCGCACCGGTGAGGAAGTGCGGCTTTCTACCCCTAACATAATAGCTTCGTTGGTTAAATAGCCTTTCATTTTTTTATCAAATTTTTTAAAGGCCTCTTGTAGCCGTAAGGCTATTTGCGAAGGAAGTATTTCACTTAAATCAGCAGCAACTACGCCCGGTTGGTACGAGGTTTCGGGCAGTTGATTAGAAACTTTGCCCGCCACAAAATCGGTTAAGCGCTGAGCCGGTGCTGCCTGGCTACCGGTAGTTGCAAAGGCGGCCTGTTCTACCTGCTGTTGGTAATACATACCCGCCAGGGCACCCTGTTCATTAAAAGCAGCTACATCGGCTGTTTCAACCCCAACTACTATACCCGAATTAGCAAACCGGGAATCTCTTCGCGAAGGACTCATGCCATTCACTACAATTTCACCGGGGGCTGTTGCTGCCGGTACAATAAACCCACCGGGGCACATGCAAAACGAAAATACGCCACGGCTAACATCGTGCACGGGCACTTGCTGCACCAACGAATAGCTGGCTGCCGGTAAATGGGTATTGCGCACCTTGCAATGGTATTGAATGCTATCGATTAAAGCCTGTGGATGCTCTACCCGAACGCCCAGAGCAAAAGGCTTGGCTTCCAGCTCTATTTTTTTACGATGCAGCAACTGGTATATATCACGTGCCGAATGCCCGGTGGCCAAAATTACGGCCTTCCCTTTAAACACCTGGCCATCGGCTTTTACACCCGTTATGGATCCATTGGACATAAGCAAATCGTCCACTCGGTGCTCAAAGTATATTTCGCCACCTCTTTCTAGTATATAGGCACGCATTTGTGCAATTAGCTTGGGTAATTTGTTGGTACCAATATGTGGGTGCGCATCAATCAATATTTCGGATCGGGCACCAAAAGCCACCAATATTTGTAAAATACGTTGCACGTTCCCTCGCTTGCTGGCACGGGTGTATAGCTTACCATCGGAGTAGGTACCTGCCCCTCCCTCGCCAAAACAATAATTAGAATCGGGATGCACTATATGGTGTTTATTAATAGCGGCCAGGTCGCGCCTGCGGCTTTGCACATCTTTACCGCGTTCTATAATAACAGGCTTTAAACCTGCTTCAATTAATCTGATGGCCGCAAATAGCCCGGCC
>JALWRJ010000077.1 GCA_026994125.1 Cyclobacteriaceae bacterium
TGGCTAGAGACGTTGGGCACTGTCTTTGAATGAGCTATTTGAAACAAAAAATTAAAGAAGGAGAAATAGGTTCTTCAGCAATGCCACATAAAGTAAACCCTATTGATTTTGAAAATGCCGAAGGCAATTTTGGAATGGCCAATGCCATTTTAGAACATCTTTCAGGCAAATTACCAATCTCTCGTTTGCAACGAGATTTAACGGATTCTACCGTGCTTCGTAATGTGGGAGTACCATTGGGGCATATGGTTATTGCCTTAAATTCTCTAGTTAAGGGCATTAACAAGTTAGAATTAAATCAAGCTGCTATCAATGCAGATCTTGAAGATAATTGGGCGGTAGTGGCCGAAGGTATCCAAAACATTTTACGAAGAGAGGGTTTCCCAGAACCTTACGAAGCCTTAAAAGACCTTACTCGTAAAAACGAAAAAATTACCGAAAGCTCAATTTCTAATTTTATTGATGGACTTGATGTTACTGATGAAATAAAAAAGGAGTTAAAGCAAATTACTCCTTTTAATTATGTGGGAAAATATGATTAAGGTTTACTTTAGCCTGTTTAGTATGTTTTTTTGTACAAGCATTTTTTAAATTTGGGCATTCTTTAAAATGGTATTCTAAAGAATATTGAGCGATTGTTCCTTAATTTTTTCCAGTTCTTCTTTCATAGCCACCACATGTTTTTGAATATCCGAATCGTTGGCTTTAGAGCCTATGGTGTTTATTTCTCTTCCAATTTCTTGCGAAACAAACCCTAATTTTTTACCAATAGCTCCGGTAAGTCCAAGCACTTCGTGTAAGTAAGTAAGGTGATTATTTAAACGGACTTTTTCTTCGTTAATATCAAATTTTTCTATGTAGTAAATCAGTTCCTGTTCAAATCGGTTTTTATCAACTTCCATTTCCAGGCCTAGGTTTTCCAACGCCTGCTTTAATCGTTCGGCTACTCGTTCGGTTCTTTGAGCATCCAGCAGTTCAATACTATCCAGGTTTGCTTTAATGGCTTGGGCATATTCGGCAAGCTTTTCTGCCAGTTGTTTACCTTCCTGGCACCTAAATACATCGCAAGCCTGTATAGCCTCGGTAAGCATAAGTGGTATATGAGCAACCACTTCGCTGGGCAGTTCTATACTGCTGGCCGATTTAAATACTCCTGGAGTTTGTAAGGCTAGCTTAAACAATTCGCCATCAGAAATTTGTAAGCCCTTAGCCATTTGTGTGTACCTATTTTTGTAGGCTTCAAATTGCGCCTGATCAAGCAGTATATCCGTATTATTTTGGCTGTTTACATCAATAGTTACAGCAATTTTTCCTCGCTCAAGGGCATTACTTACTTGCTTACGCCACGCCAGCTCATTGCTTGCAAGTTGCTGAGGCATTTTAAGGTTTACATCGGCAAACTTAGCGTTTAAGGCTTTTACCTCCACCGATATTTCGTAAGCACCAATGGTTTTTTCGGCCAGGCCGTAGCCTGTCATTGATTTGGTCATAATTATAAATTAAAAATCGTGCCCCAAAGTAACATAAAATTTGGCATCTCCCACCTCATTATTTTCAAATGGGAAGGCTAAATCAAACTTCATAAAATAGCCAAAAATCATACTTCTAATACCCCCACCATAACCCATTAGCCAGGGGCTCTTAAAGGTTTGAATACGGGCTTCAAAATTATTATCTCGCACCACTACTGTACTAATGTTATTGCCTTCGTTAAAGGGCGATACCCCCGACCATGCAGAACCAATATCGAAAAACGCCACAAGCTGAAAGTTTTTTATAAAGCTACTGCCCACCGGGCCTGAGTAAAATATAGATGCCAGCGGCATGCGTAGTTCCATATTGGCCAACATAACATTATTGCCATACAGGGTGTTGTAATCGTACCCACGCAAGGTAGTGGCATGCTGCATAAAGTACATATTATTGTTTTCGGTACTGGGTGTAGGTAGCCAGGGCGTGTTTTGAGCGTGTTCGTTTTTAAACACCCAATTATCCATACCACCCAGCAAATAGTTGTGCTTATAACGACCAAAAAAACTGCCGTAGTAAAAGCGGGTGGCAAATACCAATGAACGGTATATTTTTTGGTAGTGCCTAAAATCAAAACTTAGGTTATCAAAGGTTCTATCCCGGTCGTTGAGTGATTCTTTGTGTAAATACGAAAGCTTAAACTTAGTACCCGAAATCATATTTTGGCCCCATACATGGGAGTTATCGTACACCAACTCACCTTTAATTCCCAAGTAAGAGTTGCCTACCTTGGCTGCCACAGCTCCGGGATTACTTACTACATTGGGGTTTAAATCCTGAAATCGCGTATAAGTATAGGAGGGCTTAATGGAAAGCCTGGTTTTGGTAGTAAAAGGCAAAGCGGCTCCTACCTCTAAGGTGCTCTTAGCATATTTTTGCCTTATTTGGTTTAAATCGGGTACAAATTGTGGATTATGAATAGCGTTATTATTATCGATATACCACGAACTGCGCTCAAACCTGGCAGAGTAATCCACCAAATGCTTTAGGTACTGATACTCCAGGTACACATCGCCACTTTTAAAATCGCTAATGGATATCATAGCCCCACTATAAAACTTATGGTTGCCCAGCATATCCGTCATTTGGCCTTCGAGCAACACCCCAAAGCCTCGGATGGGATCAATTACCCAACTGGTGGTAATGTTATCGGCACTTACGCTGGGTTCGTAATTAAAGGCACCCTTAATTTGGGTGGAATGTGCAATGCGTTTATACGTACTTAAAAACGAGCCGGTCTTCTTTTTCTTTTTTACTACTTCCTTATCAAACACATAATTATCGGTGTCAATAATTCCTGTATCGTTTTGCTTAGGTGGGTTCTTTTTTGCCGATGCCAGGGTATCTTTCTTTTGGGTTTCTTTTTTAGATATATCAATAGTTACCTTATTGGTTTTTTGCTTTACTACAGGTTGTTTAGGTTTACGTTTTTTTGCTGCCTGCAACCGCCTGGCCGATAAAAACCTGGCTTGTTGTATTTGTTGCCTTGGGGTTAAAGGGGTAAAAGATGATTTGTTAAAATCAAAGTTAGTATCAAGATAGACGGTTTCTTTTTGGCCACTAATCGTTACATATACTAAGGTGTTTTTTTCGTAATTGGCCTGGTAAGCTCTTATGTTTTTTGAAAACCTGCTTACTTGTAAATACAGGCTATCGCGCAAATTATACGAAAACAAATTGGTAATTCCTTTTTGGTTACTTAGGTAATAAAAAACCGAAGTATTTTTAGGTTGGGGGGCAAAATCATAACTAATGGTATTGGTAATGCGGCTTACTACCCGCTTGGTTGTATCCAGGTTAAATGTGTATATGTTAAAATTATCGCCTAATTTCTTAAAGCTGTTTTCATCTACCTTAAGCGTATCGTTGGTACGGTTAGAGCTAAAAGCAATAATATTCGATTCAGGAATAAATACCGGATTAATATCATCAAAATAATCGTTGGTAAGCCTTCTTATTTTGTTTCGCCTTACACTTAGCAGGTAAATATCGGTTTTGCCGGTACGGTTAGCACTTAATACGGCCAGCCGTCCATTGCCCGAAAAACTAAAGCTGTTTACTTCTTCTAAATTGCGCAATGGGGTGGCCAACTTGCTATTGCTTTCAATATTATACAACCATAGGTAATAGCCTCCTTTACGATAGGCCACTATACCCAGGGTGGTTTCATCCTGCCAATCAAGCAATGGTATGGTGTTGTCGGCCTTTTGGTCGGTTATGGGGTGCCCTTCCGACATAATTTTTGTGGTTTTTCCGGTAGTTAGGTTGCGTATATACACCATATACTTACCGTTTTCATTTATAGCATAAGCTAATTTTTCAGCATTTTTGCCCAAAGCCAACGAGCTAAGATGAGCCGATTGGCGCAACTGAAACAGTTCATTATCCTGAGTGGGAGTTTGGTAGTTTTTTACTACCTGGTTGGCCATATTAGTGTAGTACTCTCGCCACTCATACATTATTTGCTTAAAGGGCACACCCAACGCAAATGAAATACTGCGTTCTTCACTACGAGTCATCCTTACCAAATTTAAAATCTGGTTTACATTATTTTTTCCATATTTTTGCACCAAAAAATTCCACATAGACTGCCCCGCAAATATGGCTTGTTGGGTATTTAGTTTAGTAAGCTTATTTACTACTCCGCTTAACATTAAATCTCTCACCTGGTCATCCATTTCAACATCCCAACCTTTAGCCAGGTAAGCCATGGCGCCTTTTACAAACCAATCGGGCAAGCTCATAAGGTAGGTGTTTTGCCACATATCGGTTAGGCTTCCTCCAAACAGCATATCGTTTAAAATCAGCTCCGAAAGGCCCATTACCAAGGCTTCCTTTAAGCCTTCAACAGTGCCGGGGTTGGCTACTTCAACATAGTTTTTGGTAAATTCTGTTTGGCCGCCCACCCTATGCGAAAGTGCATTTACACCCACATTACTTTGTTGCATTTCGGCCACCGAATTATAAATAAAAATTTTGGCTTTAAAATAGGGAGAATAGCCCACTATATCGGTAATGCGCTCAAACTCTTCTTCCAGGTATTCGGTAGATTTGCGCGCCATTTTATCACCTTTCCCATAGAAATACACATCAAAATTTACGCTACTATAGTATTTCCAATCAAAATCGTGGTATTGCAGCCTGTTTTTCCCAAACACTTCGCGCGTTTGTTGCCCATACGCCAGCGGTAAGGTTATTGCCAATAGAACTATGAGTAAGCTGCTTCTTTTCACTTTTTTTAAAAAAATCTGTTTATATGTACTTCTTTATCAATAGGACTACCGGTTAGCAACCAATTGGCCAGTTGATGCGCAAAGTAAGGTGCCAAAGATACACCTTTCGTACCTAAACCATTAAAAATTATCATATGTTCGTTTTGCCGGCTGGCACCCAACACCGGCCTGCGGTCGGCTACCGAAGGCCTTACCCCTGCTTTATGCCCTACAATTTTATATGGTTTTAACAATAACTCGTTCAATTTTTTAGATATTTCCTCTTTACCGGCATTGGTAGGTTCCCAGGTTAGGTCTTTATGGTTATAGTTAGAACCCACCGTGCAGCTACCCTCACGTGGTAAAACAAATACCCCTCGGTTATAAATTTTATGCAATGGTGTATCTAACATAATTGTAAGCACCTCTCCTTTTACAGGCCTAAATTTAATTTCGGGAAAATAGGGGTTTTGTATTGCACCAACTCCTTCACAAAAAATTATTTTCCCTGCCTTAATCTCTTTATAAACGACCACATCTTCATTAAAGTTTACATCCTTGGCATCAAATTTAGCATTTACCAGCTTATGTTCTTTTTTCAACCACTTGGCAACACTATTTATAAAGCTATCGGTATCTAAATAACCACTTTGTTTAAGCAATAGTCCTCCAAAAGGGTCTTTAACCATACGTTCGGCCTCAGAGGCAGTAACCACCGCTTCTACAAAAGGAGCAAATTGAGCTTCTACACTTTTACCTTGCCATTCGTTTTGTTCTTCGGTACTTACAAAAGGCCTGTACAAGGGGAGTGTACGGTAAAAATTGTTTTCCAGCTTTACCATAGCAGCGGTATAAAACCTATTAAGGAAAGGGAACAACTGATGAGCCTTCCAGGTAAGCACCATTTTACGACCGGTTACAGGGTTAATAAGCCCCCCGGCCACCCTCGATGAACTATGCCCCTGAGCATTATTAAAAACTACTAATTTTTTTTTATGAGCTGCTAATTCCAACGCAAGACAGCTACCGGCCAAGCCCTGGCCAACAATCATATAATCGTATTCCTTTTCCAATTAGGTTGTGTATTGAGATTAAAACCTGCTATTTTGTACCAAATTTCATCAATTAATCCGTATGATACAGGTTCAAACCTTTGTTTTTAATCCTTTTAGCGAAAATACCTACGTGCTGTATGACAAAACAGGCGAAGGTGTAGTTATTGACCCCGGTTGTTTCCAGCAAAATGAGTATAATGAGCTAGAAACTTTTGTAAAAACCAACCAACTTACCATTAAATATATACTAATTACCCATGGGCATATAGACCATGTGCTGGGTTGCACTTACCTAAAAAAATCATGGCAAACACCCATTTGGCTACACCAAAAAGAAAAAGAAACCTATGATGCTGTACCCACGTATGCAGCTTCGTATGGCTTTAACCAATACCTTCATACTCCGGCCGATTACTACTTTACTAATGATGAGGTAATTAGTTTTGGAAACTCAACTTTAGATATAATTTATGCCCCGGGACACTCGGCAGGCCATGTGGCTTTTATTAATAAAGAAGCTAAAATGTGCATTGGGGGCGATATTTTGTTTAATGGCAGCATAGGAAGGGTAGATTTGCCCGGAGGAGATTACGATACGTTGATTAAAAGTATAAAATCAAAAATCTTTACCCTACCTGAAGACACCATGGTTTATCCAGGACATGGCGAACCCACTACGGTAAAAAAAGAAAAAGCAACCAACCCATTTTTTACATAATATGATAAAAAAGCATATTCCTAATACCCTAACCCTGGCTAACCTAAGTTGTGGCTGCATAGGCATAGTAGCCTGTACGCAAGGTAATTTGCCTGTGGCAGCTTACATGGTTTGGTTGGCTGCCCTCTTCGATTTTTTAGACGGTTTTGTTGCCCGGCTTCTCAAGGTTTCATCACCTATTGGCAAAGAGCTCGATTCTCTTGCCGATATGGTTACCTTTGGCGTACTGCCATCGTTTATTTTGTTTCAAATGCTAGCTGCAATCACTCAAACGCTATTACCTTACTTAGCTTTTGTATTAGCTCTTTTATCAGCTCTTCGGCTGGCTAAATTTAACATTGATACCCGGCAAACTACCGGTTTTATTGGCATGCCTACACCGGCTGCTGCTTTCTTTGTATCGGGGTTGGTTTTTTGGAGTAATTCGACTTATTTAAACGTTACCAACCTTAGCCTTATAAGCATATTACTTGCCCTTCTACTGGTAGTACCCCTGCCTATGCTGGCTTTAAAATTTAAAAATTACAGCCTCAAAGACAATATTTTCAGGTACATGGTAGTTATAGTGTCAACCGTATTATTGTTTGTGTTGGGCAAAAAATCTTTCCCATGGATAATTACTTCTTACCTTGCCTTGTCACTTATTTCGTTAGCAACGAATAAACAAAAAACAAGTAGCAACTAATACTATGCGTTGGGCTTATCTCTTTATTTCAGTATCTCTTTTTTATAGTGCAAACTTGTGTGCTCAAAACCAATCGGTTTTAGCCTCGGGTAGTTGGTATAAATTGGGGGTAACCCAGCCCGGTGTGTACCAAATTTCAGGTGCCGACTTGGAAGCAGCAGGCATTACTTTGGCCAACATTAACCCCGATAAACTCAGGCTGTTTGGAAGGCCAGGCGGAATATTACCTCAAGCTAACGCAGCTCCAAGACCTCAAGATTTAGAGCAAATGGCCATAACCATTATTGGTGCAGCCGATGGGCAATTTAATACAAACGACAAATTAGTTTTTTGGGCCGATGGCCCCGATTTAATTGGCTATACCGATTCTACCAACTTAGTGGTGTATCAAAATAATTTTTATTCCGACACAAGTTATTATTTTCTTAACATAAATCAACTTAGTGGCAAACGAATTGCTCAAGCCACCGAAATTACCGGAAACTACCCTGCCATTAGCAGCCACATCAGTTATTTTGTTCATGAGCTAGACCAAATAAATATACTTAATAGTGGCCGTAGTTGGTATGGAGAAACATTTGATAATACCCTGGAGCAAACCTTTGAAACAGACCTTACCAACTGGGTGGCCGGCAGTGTGTTAAAACTACAATCCGGGGTAATGGCAGCTTCGTACAACCCAAGTTCCTTTACCGTTTGGCTTAACAATACCAAACTCGGTACGCATACTATACCTGCGGTAATTCAAGGGCCATATACCATACGGGGCTACGAAAGCAATAGTTTATTTACCAGCAGCCTGCCAGGTACCGGTTCCAACCCATTAACCTTAACATATACTTACCAAAAACAAAATGGGCTGGGCTATCTTAATTACTTTGTTGCCCAAATAGAGCAGCAAAATATAGTTGAAAAAGAATTTTCGAGGTTTATTATACCTGCCAACAACAACCAGTTCAGCACTTTAACAACCACCTTGCCCCAAGGTAATTGGCAACTTTGGAATATCTCTGATTTTAACAACCTAAAAAGTATAAAATTAAAAACTCAAGGAGCACAAGTGCTGGCAAATATCCCCACCGATACGGTTGGGCATTATGTATTTGCCAATCTGGAGGCTAATTTCCCCTCCCCTGTTTTTTTTAAACAGGTACCCAATCAAAATTTGCATGCTATGGGTGCTGTAGAGCTTTTAATTATTACTTCTTCAGAGTTTGTAAC
>JALWRJ010000078.1 GCA_026994125.1 Cyclobacteriaceae bacterium
ATAGGTACTTGGGCAAATAACCAGAATAGGCACTTCCGAAAACATATATTCAATTGCTTTTGTGGGAAAAATAGTTGCAATTTCATCAAAATCCACCCGGGTATCTTCTTGTTTGTCAAGTGCCAGGATTAAACAAGTACTGTTTCCGATAGCATTCCAGTAGGCTTGGGTATCGGCATAGTAGCTCATACGAACCTTGTCAAAGACTACTCCATTTTTTTCTAACTGGCTTCTACTGGCATCAGTAGCCAGCTCCATGTTTAAATTAGAATTAACAATAGTCTTTGATATTTTAGCAATTGATACGCGATTAATTCCATAAATAGCTCCTCCCCAAAACAGTGTATGAGTAGTTTTTTTCGATGCCTTTGAAATGCTAACAGCACCATGTTCAAAGGTGTGCCTTAAAGGGTATGTTTCCAGGCTATATTTAGTAGCAAAAAGCGCCTGCATACCAGAACTCATTACACAAATAAGGTTGGCTTTTTGAAATGCTTCGGTTTGAATTCGTTTAGCTTCTTCCTCCATTTTGGCTCCTTTGTGGGCTTCAAAAATAGTATCGTGAAGGTATAGCACTAAGGGTAGCTTAAACCGTGTAGCAGCTTGCATGGCTAAACTTAAAAACTGCAAATCGGGATAGGCTGCTATGATGAGTTTAGCATTTGTTTTTTTTACCAGGGATTTTATTCTGCGCTTTATAAATAATTTTTGAACGGGTAATAAAATACTATTTAGCCTTTTAAATAATTTAAGAGGCCTGATTATTTGGATACCGGGTGCTACTTTGGTCCAGTTTACGTATTGGTGGTAGGTTACCACCGTATAGCTATTACTATCAAACCCTTTTAAAAGATTTTGATTTAAAACGCAAGAACCTCCCTGCGCAGGAGGAAAACCTCCGGTAAAATACAAAACATGACCAGGATTGAAAAGTTTCAGAATGAAGAGTTATATATAGTACGTACTAAATTAAGATGCAATCGCTGAAGCCGGTACACTTTTTATGCTTTCGCAGAAATACTTAACAACGTTTTGTGTTGAATTACCCTTAACCGAACTGCATTCTTGTTCCAAAACCCTTTCCATTGATTTACTAACAATTCCATTATTATTAATTACTTCGCTAATAAGCTTATGCAGGGTTTCAAAATTGTCAGCTACAGGGATATCTCCAATTTTGGTAAACTTTTTTAAATGCGGAAAGTCGATTAACCTTTTGGCCGACATCCAATAAGGCAACTGGTTGTCTGCATCGAATGAAGTAAAAATAACAGGTGTGTTAACCATTAACGAATCTATTGACATGGTAGATCCTGAATTGAGGCAAACCAAAGCACCATGAAGCAATTGAGACATTCTGAACATATCTTTTTGCTGCATTGCCCAGGCTAGTTTACCGGAAGCTAAATTGGGAAAGTCAACGTTTACTTTTCCTTTGTTTATTTTTTTAAGTCTTTCTACCCAGGACGCATCGGCCATGCTTCCTGTAACATTTTGAGGGTGAGGCCTTACAACCAAATTCATATTATCGCCAAAAACACCTTCAGTTACCTGTGTAGCCAACCATTCAACTATGTCTATTTCATTTGGTGCAAACCTTGGGGCGCTCATGGCAAAGAACAAATAAGGTTTGGTAACTTCTAGCGTACCGGTATTACTACCATTTACGGTATCAACGTGCACATCAAAATGAGGCACTCCAACCACCTGTATAGCATTGGAATCAATTTGATAATATTCAATCAACTCATTTTCCATGAGAGGCCCCCAAGCCAAGTATTTTTTTGCTAATGCAGGAAACCGTCCTTTGCAGCTAATGTTATCCCAACTTAATAAATGTATGGTAGTTGCAATGCCTAGTTTGTTTGCACTATGGATTAAAAGAGCCTCAGACCAATGCACCGGATAGGTGCTTACTACCTCTTTGGGCATGAGTTGTTGTAAAAGGGTATCGGTTTGCTTTGAGTTGAGTAATTGTTTCTCTAGCCGGAGGTAGAGCTTTTTTACAAATGGCAGAAGCCTAACACTGTAAAAAGCTCCCATGTAAAGCATTAGTTTTATTTTTAAACCTAAGTTGCC
>JALWRJ010000079.1 GCA_026994125.1 Cyclobacteriaceae bacterium
TTTTCCCATCAGTTGGTAGGTTAAAAAATCCTTCCCCTCTTTTTGCTGTTTTAAAAGCAAAATTACCCACAAGCTATCCACCTTATAATTTAAAAAATAAGCACCCTTCCATTTTTTTAATACCATATCATCGGGAACTTTCCTCATCTCTAAGTCTTTATCTATGTCTGGTATTTTTTCAAATTTCTCAGGATCCATACTCTTAATAAAATCCACCAAATCATCGGGCATCAAGGTAAGTTGCTCCCCTTTTAGTGGCATGGGTTCCTTAAATCGCACATCGGTACAAGCTACCGTTATTATGGCCAGCAGTAAAATATAATATTTTTTCATTGCATCTTTAGTTACAAACAAAGATGCAAGTTTAGCCAGTTTTTATGGGATTCATGGCAAACGGCTGGTTTTAAAGTAAATACTTACCCGTCTATTTTAATGCAACCGGGCTAAGGTATCTTTTTTTGTGGTTTACGTTCCTTAGGTTTTTTGGGTGGTTTAATGGCAAAGTCGGCACTTGCCCTTTGGCCATTTAATGCTATGGTAAAGGTATAGGTACCGGGCACCGGGTAGTGCTTGCCATTCTCCTTTTCGTCAAGTTTGTTTTTTACCTCTACTTTGTTCTTTTTAAGTTTTTTGGTGTAGCCGTCCAGAAACGCCTCACCAACAAATAGTTGAGAGGTTACATTATTAATACCTTTTGTTAACACTACCGATGTCTCAACTATATTGGCTTCACCATAACTTATGCGCAAAGTAGCCTGCCCTCCCTGTTTGGCATATACTGAGGCTGTTAGTTGAGGTTCGTTAGTTCCCCGCCATTTATCCCATATTCCAGGTTTTCCCCATCCGGTACTATAAGGCAGGTTATCTACGCTAAATATATGCAATGGTCTAGCTTGGATGGCCGGAGTTAGCGCCTGTAAATCAGCAATATTTATCCGGTAAAGCGACCTGCCATGGGTACCAATAATCAAATCTTTAGCCTCGGACTGCACGACCAAATCGTGTACCGGCACATTGGGCAATTCCTTATCCAATAACATAAAATGCGCTCCTCTATCTAACGAAAAATAAACGGCATGGTCGGTTCCCACATACAATAAGTCTTCGTTGGCCGGGTCTTCCTTTATTACGTTAATGGGCTCGGCAGGTAAGTCTGTACCTATGGGCTGCCAGGTTTTACCAAAATCGTCTGACACATAAGCCATGGCCTTAAAATCATCCCAACGGTAGCCGTTTAGGCTCACATACACACGCCCCTCTGCATGCCCCGAAGCCACTACACGGCTTACCCACTGGTTCGTAGGCAGGCCTTTGCTAATATTAGTCCAGGTATTTCCACCATCTTTAGAAACTTGCACCAGCCCATCATCGGTTCCTATATAAATAAGCCCAAACGTTAAAGGGCTTTCGCTAATGGTGGTTAACGTGCCATACGGCACATTTCCTTTTTTGCCACCTTTGGTTAAATCGCCCGAAAGGGTTTGCCAATCGTTGCCCTGGTTCATGGAACGATGAAATTTATTAGAACCAAAGTAGATAATATCCTGGTTGTGTACCGATACCCATACCGGGCTTTGCCAATTAAAACGTAAAGGGTGCTCGCCCAATTTATGAGTAGGTTTAATGTAGGTACGTTGGCCTGTTTTTTTATTTACTCTAAAATAATTACCAAATTGAAACCCGGTATAAATGGTGTTATTATCGCGCGTATCAATAGCTACCTGCATTCCATCACCTCCTAATAAACTTTGATAGGCATATTTACCATATTGCTTCCAGGCATCACTATAGGTATAATTATGCGGACCTGCCCAAACACCGTTATCCTGCAAGCCGCCATATACCTGGTAGTTTTTAGCATTATCAGCATTTACACTGTAAAACTGGCCAACCGCATTATTATTAGCATGTACCCAATGTTCGCCATCGTCAAAGCTATAATGCACTCCCCCATCGCTACCATTAATTATTAGCCCGGGAGTTTGTGGGCTTACCCAAAGGTCGTGGTGATCAACATGCACATTGCGCCCGTTTATATTGTTCCAGGTTTTTCCACCATCATCGGAACGTAAAATAGG
>JALWRJ010000080.1 GCA_026994125.1 Cyclobacteriaceae bacterium
CGCAACTGCCCAATGTAATTTTTGAATTGTTAAAACGAGGATATTCACCTGATGACATAGAAAAAATATGCCATAAAAATACCTTTAGGGTATGGCAGCAAGTAGCAGACTATGCCAAAAAGCAACAGCCTTAATGCAAGCATATACCCGAGCCCAACTTGCCTTACACAATGGGCAGGATAAACCTCAAATTTGGGTAGCCTTTCAAGGTGTTATTTACGATGTATCTTCGTCAAAGCTTTGGGCCAAGGGTATGCATTATGAACACTGGGCCGGGCAGGACTTAACCGAAGAGTTGGCAGAAGCCCCCCATACCGAAAAAGTATTTAAAAAATTTAAAGTAATAGGCAAATTAATAAACTAATGTGGTTGGTAGCAGATAGTGGTTCAACTAAAACTGACTGGGTGTTTTTTGATAAAAACACCATTCACACAAAAATACAGACACCGGGACTTAACCCATTGTTTACTTCAGAGGAAGAAATACACAGTATTGCAAAACAGCAGCTTGCAGCAGAACTGCGCCAGCCCGTAACAAACCTTTGGTTTTATGGAGCCGGTTGCGAAAGCTCTGCAGTAAGCCGGCAAGTGGTTAACGCATTACAACCGGCCTTTGTACAGGCACATATCCAGGTAAATTCCGACCTGCTGGCTACCGCACAAGCTACGTGCGGTAAGGATGCCGGGCTGGTAGGCATTGTAGGTACAGGCTCAAACACCGGCCTGTTCGATGGTGCTAGCATAACAACACATATTAAGCCCCTGGGCTATATTTTGGGCGATGAAGGCAGCGGCACAGCGCTTGGTAAAACCATGCTAACTAAGCTGCTCCGGGATGAATTTAATGCCCCCCTTACCCAACAATTGTTTAGTCATTTAGGCCTCACTTACGAACAAATATTGCAAAAAGTATATCATACACCCTACGCCAATCGGTTTATTGCTTCGTGTACAAAATGGGTGCATCATTACCAAGATGAACCAGCTATGCAACAATTGATTTACCATGAGCTGACTAAATTTGCTCGGTTGTTAAAAAAATACAATTCTTCATTACCTATTAGCCTAAGTGGCTCGGTGGCTTACGCCTTTAAACCACAGTTGCAAAAGTTGTTACAAGCCGAAGGGTTAGTGCTTAAACGGGTAATAAAAGCCCCGATTGATGGATTGGTTAGGTACCATCAGCAGGCAGGTTTACACTAACATGTAATGGAATTAAGTAGTTGCCTTGAGAGGCCGGCTCGTAACATAGCGCTCGGGTTCTACGTGACTTTACTTTGACAAAATGTCGATTTTTTATGATAAAAGTAGCTCCTTCTTCAACCTCCCCTACCGTTAGTTGCCCCGGAGTTGAAGGGGGCATTAATAAATTAAAAAGAAGCGGATCGGCCGATAACGAAGCTTTAGGGTTTTTAAAATGTTTGCGTAAGGCAGCCAGCACCTCGGCAGTAAACACCTCGTTGTTTAAAAGGGGCAGCATCATTTGGGTAAAAGCAAATTTCCAGTGGTGCCCATGGGGTTTTACTTGCCTCCCGTGTGTTAGCATTACCTCCATGTGGGCAAGTTCGTGAATAAAAGTAAGTAAAAACATGGGTTTAGGTAACCCTTTATTTATTGAAATAACGTGGGTTTTAGTGGCAGGCAAAAAACGGTAATGCCCAAATTTAGATTTTCGGTTAAAACTAAGTTCTAATTTAAACCGGTAAGATTTAGTTAGGTGCAGGCAATAGTTTAATGCAGCAATTGGAATATGTTCTTGTAAAATAGCGTAAATGGGCATGGCTAAGAGGCTTTCCAATGGGTCAAATAAAAAAGGAGAAAGCAATTGCTTTCTCCTTTTTTATTGATTTTAAGCAATACTACATAGCAGTAGAATCACTTTCTGCAGTGGCAGTAGAATCAGCTTCAACAGGTGCTTCTTCAGCAGCAGGTGCTTCTTCAGCAGGAGCCTCTTCAACTACAGGTGCTTCAGGAGCAGCCATTTCTTCGGTAGCTTCGTGTTCTTCAGAAGAACCACCACCACACGATACCATACCAAATACAAAGCCAACGGCAAGTAAGAATGTTAATAATTTTTTCATGATTAAAAATTGTTAGATTAAGAATGTTAGTAACTGCTAAAATTCTTAAAAAATTAGAATATTCCTAATTTTAAACTCATTTTTTTCTAAAATAAATTCGTACCGGAACCCCACCAAGCGAGAAGTGTGTTCTCAATTTATTTTCCAGAAACCGTTGGTAAGGCGCTTTTATGTATTGGGGTAAATTGCAAAAAAATGCAAAACTTACCGATTGGGTAGGCAATTGCGTAACGTATTTTATTTTTATGTACTTTCCTTTTAAGGCCGGAGGCGGGTAGCGCTCAATCTCGGGCAGCATGGCATCGTTAAGTTTTGAGGTAGGTATTTTTTGAGTACGGTTTTCATAAATTTGCACCGCTTGTTCAATGGCTTTAAAAATACGCTGCTTTTTAAGCACCGAAGTAAACACAATGGGCGCATAACTTAAGGGTCCCAGTTTTTGGTACATTTGCTCTTTTAAACGTACGGCCGTATTGGTTTCTTTTTCAATTAAATCCCATTTATTAACCATGATAAGCACTCCCTTACCATATTTATCGGCCAGGGCAATTATATTAATATCCTGTGCTTCTAAACCTCGTTGGGCATCTATCAATATAATGCAAACATCGCTATCCTGCAATGCCTGCAACGAACGCAGTACCGAGTAAAATTCCAGGTCATCCTTTACTTTTGATTTTTTTCGGATACCAGCCGTATCGGTTAAGATAAAATCTTTACCATAAAGTTTGTAGTGCGTATTTATGGCATCGCGGGTAGTGCCGGCCGTATCGGTTACAATGGCTCGCTCGGTGCCTACCAAGGCATTTACAAACGATGATTTACCAGCATTTGGCCTTCCTAAAATAGCAATGCGAGGAATACCCTCGTCTTTATTAATTGCTTCGTCAGTTTCAAAGGTTCTAACTACGGCATCCAGCAGTTCTCCGGTACCCGAACCATTGGCCGAAGAAATGGCATACACCTCGTCAAACCCAAGGGCATAAAACTCACCGGCCATGTAGCTCATTTCGGTAGTATCGGCTTTGTTTACAGCCACAAATACCGGCTTGCCTACCTGCCGCACAATTTTAGCAAATTCATTATCCAGGTTGGTAAGCCCATCTTTTGCATCTACCATAAATATAATACACGAAGCTTCGCCCAGAGCCATTTTTACCTGGTTACGTATGGCGCCCTCAAACACATCGTCCGAACCGCTTACGTACCCACCGGTATCAATAGTGGTAAAGTGCTTGCCTGTCCATTGGGCATAGCCATATTTCCTGTCGCGAGTTACCCCGCTTTCGTTGTCCATAATGGCGGTTCTTTTTTCTACCAAACGGTTAAAAAAAGTAGATTTTCCTACGTTGGGCCTTCCAACAATTGCCACAATATTTGCCATAATTAACTTTTAATCTTAATATCCAAACCCTTTTATCAGCCTCTTTTTCTGGCGCCAGTCGTCTGCTACTTTTACATAAGTTTCTAAATGTATTTTTTTAGCAAAAAAGGCTTCCATATCATGCCGGGCCTCTATGCCTACTTTTTTTAAAGCTGTGCCTTTATGCCCAATAATAATACCTTTCTGGCTTTTGCGCTCCACATATATAAGCGCCCTTATGCGTATAATTTTTTTATCTTCTTTAAATTCCTCTACCACCACCTGGGTACTATAAGGCACTTCTTTTTTGTAGTTTTGGAATATCTTTTCCCTAATAATTTCTTCAACAAAAAACTTTTCAGGTTTATCGGTAAGTTCATCTTTAGGAAAAAAAGCTTCGTGATCCGGCAATAAGTTTAAAATATTATCGAATAACAAAGGTATGTTTTTACCGGTAAGTGCCGATACTTCAACAGTTTTTGCAGGGGTAAACAGCTGGTGCCAATAAGCTATTTTGTCAGCTACCTGGGTACCCTTAGCCAGATCTATTTTGTTAAGCACCATAATAACCGGTTGTTGCAAATTTTGCAATCTTAGAATCAGTTCTTCCTCATGTTTTTCATACAAATCGGTAACAAAAAGGATAATATCTGCATCTTCCAACGAAGTGTTTACAAAATGCATCATGGCATTATGTAGTTCGTATTTAGGCTTAATAATGCCGGGCGTATCGGAATATACAACCTGAAAATCATCGCCACTTATAATACCCATAATACGGTGCCGGGTAGTTTGAGCTTTGGAGGTAATTATAGAGAGCCGCTCACCTACCAATTGGTTAATCAACGTAGATTTTCCTACATTGGGTTTACCAATAATACTTACAAAGCCTGCCTTATGTTTTTTTACTTTCATAAAATATTCTGCGCAAAGGTATTTGTTTTTAATCAATAGCAATCTATTTTTGTACTCCCTTAGCAAAAGGTTGAGGCACGGGAGATTAAACTAACATTTAAAATATATCGCGGGGTGGAGCAGTTGGTAGCTCGTCGGGCTCATAACCCGAAGGTCGTAGGTTCAAGTCCTACCCCCGCTACTACATACATGGGCCCTTGCAATTTAAAAAATTGCAAGGGTTTTTTGTTTCAATTTTTATCAGTTGCAAACACTTTTTGCCATGGAACTTAAAAT
The DNA here is from genome assembly GCA_026994125.1 of Cyclobacteriaceae bacterium. GTDB lineage: Bacteria > Bacteroidota > Bacteroidia > Cytophagales > Cyclobacteriaceae > JAKISE01. The sequence goes on from JALWRJ010000080.1 coordinate 4,636, forward strand.
ACTTAGTTTAGCAAAAACTTAGGCTTAATAACTTTCAATTGAACCCATCAAAAAAATACAAATATGCACGAAATGCCTTGTTAGGGGTAATAGGCCTGCTAGCCATTTTGTTTTCGCTGCGTGAAATAAACTCAACCAAAGAATGGCACCTGCCTGATGGTTCCGTAAAAACCTATCGAGAGGCTAATAATTACATGATTTATAAAGGAGTTTTTGAGCATACTCTTAAACAAACCAATTTGTACCTAACCTATAGTGATGAATACACTGACAAAAACCATTATGGCCCTCTATTTAGTTTAGTTATCGCTCCTTTTGCCTTACTACCCGATAGTATAGGGGTAGTTTTTTGGGTTTTGGCCAATATTTTTTTTCTGATATATGCGCTTAATTATATCCCCATAACCAGTAAAGGCCAATTCTTGCTTTTACTGCTGCTGGTAAACGATTTTGCTAATTCGGCCATAAATACTCAAATAAATGTTTCTATTGCCGCAATGCTTGTTTTAGCATTTGTTTTTACGATTAAGGAAAAGCCTCAATGGGCTACATTTTTTATTTTCTTAGGTGTTTTTATAAAAATTTACACCATTGTAGGGCTGGCCTTCTTTTTATTTTCAAAGCAAAAACTAAAATTTATTGGGTATAGTGTTATGTGGACTGTGGTATTTTTTGTTTTACCAATGCTTATCTCCTCACCACAATTTATTATTCAAACCTATGCCGATTGGTACCATGAACTGGTAGATAAGAATAGCCATAACATTGTAAGCACCATGCAAGATGTTAGCCTACAGGGTGCCCTGCGAGCTATCTTAAAAAATAATACCATGGCTACCTGGCCATTTTTTGTTTTTGGAAGTATGGCTTACTTAATTCCATTTGTAAGATATAGGCAGTTTAAATTTGAGGGCTTCAGATATTTAATGTTAATTTCAACATTAATTTTTCCGGTTGTTTTTAGTTCCGGGTCTGAGTCGCCAACTTACATTATTGCTGTAACAGGAATTGGACTGTGGGCCATATTGTTCCTAAACCCCAAAAATAAAATGGAGGTTTCGCTACTTATTATTGCTATCTTATTAACCATTCTTTCATCCACCGATTTTTACCCTTATGCTTTTCGATCGGCCTATTTATACCCTTATAAGGTTAAAGCCATTGGAGCTTTTCTAATTTGGATTTATGTGATTTATAAGAGCTTAACAGTTAAATTTGATAACTTTAAATTAAACCATTATGAGCTCACTAATTAGCATTGTGGTTCCTTCGTATAACGAAGAAAAGAATGTAGTTGTTTTATATAGGCAGATTGATACATTATTTGCTTCGTTAGATTATAACTATGAGCTTCTTTTTGTAAATGATGGTAGCACAGATAACACCCAGCAAGTTATTGAGCAGCTAGGCACACAAACTAACAACGTTTTTTTTATTCAACTTTCGAGAAATTTTGGACACCAGGCCGCATTAAAAGCAGGGCTTGATAGAGCCAGAGGCGATGCCATTATTAGTATGGATGCAGACCTGCAACACCCCACTAAAATTATACCTGAACTCTTAAAAAATTGGGAACAAGGATTTGATATAGTTACTACCCAACGAGAAAAAACCGATGGCCAACGGTTTTTAAAAAAAACAACTTCTCATTTATTTTATAAACTATTAAATAGTATTGCTGACATTAAATTGCACCCAGGTGCAGCCGATTTTAGATTAATGGACGCTAAGGTAGTACGTGTATTTTCAAACTTTAATGAAAACCAATTATTTATAAGAGGATTAGTGCATTGGTTAGGATTTAAGCAAAAAACAATTAGCTATACAGCGGACGCTCGTTTAAATGGAACCAGTTCTTATTCGCTCAAAAAAATGGTGCGTTTTGCTATTGATGGTTTTACTTCTTTTAGTTCTAAACCACTTTGGATAGCCATTTATTTAGGATTCTTCTTTGCTAGTACAAGCTTGCTGTTTGTGCCCTATATTCTTTGGAGCTATTTTACAGGAGTTACCGTACCGGGGTGGTCATCTGTACTACTTACCATTGTTTTTTTTGGAGGGTTGCAACTTATGGTTCTTGGTATTATAGGCACTTATATCGGTAAAATTTTTACCGAAGTAAAACAACGGCCTCAGTATATTATTAAAGCAACCAACCTGCCATAACATGATACTTTTAAGTTTTGATATTGAAGAATTTGATGTGCCTGCGGTGGAGTATGGTATGCCTTTTAGTTTTGAAGAACAAATGGACACGTCCATTCGGGGTACCCGGACAATACTTTCGGTTTTAAAAAATAAACATATTAAAGCCACTTTTTTTTGCACTGCTAATTTTGCGATACATGCACCAAAGATAGTACAGCAAATAGTAGCAGAAGGACATGAATTAGCTTCACACGGCTATTATCACTCTTCATTTAAAAACGAAGATTATAAAAAATCTAAAACTGAATTAGAACGAATAGGTAATACTAAAATAAAAGGCTTTAGGATGGCACGTATGATGCCGGTAAATTACGAGCTTATGCAACAAGCCGGATACACCTACGACAGTTCGCTAAATCCAACGTTTATTCCTGGCAGGTATAATCATTTAACATCTCCTAAAACAGTATTCTCTAACCCCTATGTAACCATACTTCCTTCATCGGTTACTCCTTTAGTGCGTTTCCCTCTTTTTTGGTTAAGTTTTCATAATATTCCGCTAAAACTTTTTAAATGGTTGAGCCAACGCACTTTAGCAAAACATGGTTACTTAAATATATACTTTCATCCTTGGGAATTTGTATCGCTACATGATGCTACGTATGGGTTGCCATTTTACTTTAAAAATAAATCGGGCGATAAAATGGTGCAGGAATTAGGTTCATTTATCGATTTTTTTAAGTCGAAGGATGTTGAATTCAATACGATTTCTCATTTTTTGAAACATCGAAAAGTGTTAACTTAGACCTATGAAAATTTTAACAGCCCCACAAATTAGAGCGGCTGATGCCTACACTATTGCTAACGAACCAATTGCTTCGATTGATTTAATGGAGCGGGCAGCCCGAGCCTTTTCGAATTGGTTTTTACAACAATTTAAGGCGAACCAACGCATTGTGTTTTTAGTAGGAGCCGGGAATAATGGAGGCGATGCCCTGGCCATTGCCCGGATGCTAAGCCAGTTTAACAACCAGGTGTGGGTACTACTAGCCCTGCCAAAGGCCAACGGAAGCCCCGATTTTAACACCAATTTGAGTAAACTGCCTCAAGAGGTAAAAAAAATAACTACCTTACCCAACGAAACCGATATTATTATTGATGGGTTGTTTGGGTCGGGGTTGACACGCCCCCTTTCGGGCCAAATTGCTCATTTAATTGAACAAGCAAACAATCTGGTCGCTACGCGCATTGCCATTGACATAGCCTCGGGGCTTACCTGCGATGGACTACCATTGGGTAAAGTGGTTTTTAAGCCCCATTATACGGTAAGTTTTCAGTTACCCAAACTAGCCTTTATGCTACCCGAAAACCAGCCCTACACCGGGCATTGGCACGTAGTGGACATAGGTTTACACCCTGATTTTTTATTTTCTGAGCCAACTCCTTTTCATTACCAGGTACAAGCAGAAGCAAGCCTTTGGCTACAACCACGCACCAAGTTTGCCCATAAAGGTAACTTTGGGCATGGGTTACTGGTGGCAGGCAGCTATGGTAAAATGGGATCTGCCATGCTTGCCGGCCAGGGCATGTTGCGCAGTGGCATTGGCC
>JALWRJ010000081.1 GCA_026994125.1 Cyclobacteriaceae bacterium
GCTAAAAATAGCCTTTGCTATCCAACTGGTAGAAATGCTCATCATCCTGCCTACTTATTTTTATTTCAAGCTTTCACTCGAAGGAGCCACCGAAATATCCTCCCCCTTACTCTCCTTTATCCACCGTATTGTGGTAAACCCCATCATTATGCTCCTCTTAATACCTGGATTTTGGTTTCAACAACATGCTAATCAACATCCATCATAGCATTTCCCCAATCCATACAAAAAATCAGCAAAAGAGTAAGTTCTAATTTGGGTGCTAGATTATGCTTAATCTTTTCGCACCACTAAATCGTTTCCTTCTTCGCCAATTACCACCACTTTTTCTCCTTTTTCAAGGTAGTTGCCTCGTGTTAGGGCATCGTAAATGGTATCGCCAATTTGTACTTTGCCGGCTGGTCGTAAAATAGTATGCACAACCCCTTGTTTATGTAGCATGGGCTCTTTATGCACCCTGGCCGTATATCCGGCTTCTTTTTGCTGGGTAGAGGTAAGTGCTACCCGTTTAAAAGCATTCGAATTAATAAGCTTTACTCCTCCAAAAAACATAAGAGCCGCACTGGCCACCAGGGCAGTTAAGGCCGTAGTAATTGCAGTAATAATCGCACTAAAGGGTACAAACGTAAAGTCGAACATGTCGTTGTTTAACATAACTAACACCAAGGCGCTAAATGTAAAAAAGATGCCAGTAATACCTGCCAGCCCAAAACCGGGTATCACAGCTACTTCGAGCCCAATAAGTATAAGGCCTACAATAAAAAGCACCAGCTCCCAATTGGCGGCCAGGCCGGTAAGGTAGTAGGGTACAAAGTATAGGATGGCCGCAGTAATAGCCGCTAAAATGGGAAAACCAACCCCGGGCGTTTGCAGTTCAAAATATATTCCTCCAATTATTATCATTAAAAGCAAACCACTTAAGTAAGGGCTTAAAAATATGGCTACAATTTCTTCGATAATGCCCGGTGAAAACTCATCTATGGTATAGCCGTCTTTATAATTTGCAGTAAGAATTTCTTTTATTGAAGATGCTTTTGCTTCACAAAACCCGTTTTTAATGGCTTCGGAGGTAGTAAAAGTAAGCACTTTGCCTTCTTCGGTAATACCGGGTATGGCAATCGACTGATCTACCATGGCTTCAGCTATGGCCGGGTTTCGTCCAGTTTGTTCGGCTGTAGTGCGCATGGTAGCTCGCATATAACTTTGATATTTATCGGGGGCTGCCTCGCCTTGTTGAGTTACAACTGTGGCTGCTCCTATGCTTGCCCCGGGTGCCATGTAAATGCTGTCGCAGGCAATCGAAATTAACGCCCCTGCCGAAGCAGCATCTTTATTTATCCACACATACACCGGTTTTTTAAAGTCGAGTATCATTTCCACAATATCTTTGGCATCGCTTACCAGGCCTCCGTATGTGTCCATTTCAATAAACACTACATCGTAGTTGCCATTTTTAGCGGCTGTTAGGCCCAAATCCACATAGCGATTCATGCGTGGGTCAATTTCAGCATCAATAGTTAGTTTAAGCACTTTGGTTTGCGCCTGGCTCGCCAAGCTTGCTATGAGCAAAACCCAAAAAGTAGTTGTAGATATTATTTTTTGCATAGATGTATTACCGTATTAAAATTAAGTTTGTATATATCATAAAAATAATTGATTTTACGTTTATGGTATTGATTTTGATAAGCTGATTTATAATAAAAACCGGCATCCCTTCTTAAAGATAGCCGTAGATTGCTGTATTTTTACAAGTAATAAATTTAACGATGAAAAAAGTAGTATATATAATGGCGTTTTGGATACTTGGTGCGATTTTTCCTGCCAAAGCCACACCGTTAGATTCCATTGGGTCGGTTACCATAAATGGTAAAGTATATGTATTGCACCAGGTAGAAACCGGGGAGTCGGTGTATTCCATAGCTACTAAATACGGAGCCAGCATGCGCGAGATTGTGGCCGTATCGCCTGAGGTAAAAAAAGGGTTGGAACAAGGGATGGTTATTAAAGTGCCCTATACCGGTAAAATAAGGACAACCGTGCCTGTGCAAAAAGTAACTCCCGCTTTTCATATTGTAAAGGCAGGCGAAACATTGTACGCCATTAGCCGAATGTACCAAGTAACGGTTGATGAATTAATGAAATGGAATAATTTAATTACTCCCAACCTGGCCATTGGACAAAAATTAAAGATAAGCGGGGCTAAATTACCGGACGAGAAGGAACCCCAAAAAATAGAGAAGGGAAATAAAATACATATAGTTAAACCTGGAGAAGGCCTGTATGGCATTGCCCGTATATATCATGTGCAGGTAGATGATCTTATTGCCTGGAATAAACTAAGCAATACTTCGTTGCAAGTGGGGCAAAAGTTAATTGTAGGCATTGGTGAAGCCGGTAATTACCCCCATCCTGTTAAATTAAACCCCGAGGCCGTTTCGTTAAGTCAGCGTTACGAGGTTGAAAAAGTGATAGAATCAGGCCTGGCTGCCCTGATTGAAGGTACTGAAAATTCTCAAAAGTACCTGGCTTTGCACCGTACTGCCAGCATAGGGGCTATTATTGCTGTAAAAAACGAAATGAACGGGCAAATGGTGTTTGTACGGGTAGTAGGTAAATTGCCCAATACGGGGGTTAATAATAAGGTAGTTATTCGTATTTCGAATGCGGCCTATAAAAAGTTAGGTGCCATTGACCCCAGATTTAGGGTAGAGTTATCGTATTTGCCTAACCGTTAGCTTGGTGTGTGGGGAGCGTATGCAGGGGGCATCGCTTTGTTTTATCAAAATCACCAACTAACCTTATAGATTTGCGCACGTTTAGTTAGGGCTTGCTGAAAAACGTCTTGCTTATTTACTATCAGTCTGTTAATGTTTCTAAAACATGCCTGCCAAATAGGAGAGCGCTTGCGACTTTTTCAGCAGCCCTTAGTTAATGCCAACGCTCCGGATCTACCCGCCAGGCTTTTAGTTGCACCATTTCTTTTTCTGAGATGTAGTTAAGTTGTAGAGCTTCTTCCAGTAAGGCTGCATAATTGCTTAGAGTAACCACTTGCAGGCCGGCCTCGCTAAAATTGTTGGTAGCTACTTCAAACCCATAAGTAAAAATGGCCGCCATGCCCAATACATTTACTCCGGCTTCTTTTAAGGCATGGGCTGCTTTTATTGAACTGCCTCCGGTCGAAATTAAATCTTCGATAAGCACGGTTTTTTGTCCTTTTACTAACTTTCCTTCTATCATATTTGTCATGCCATGCCCTTTGGGTTTAGCGCGCACATACATAAAAGGAAGGTTTAATACATCGGCTACCAGTGCACCCTGCGGAATACCGGCTGTGGCAACTCCGGCTATGGCCTCTACGCCTGTAAAATGGGTTCTGATAGCTTCGGCCAGTTGGTTTTTTATGAGGCTGCGTGTTTCAGGGTACGAAAGTGTAAGCCTGTTATCACAGTAAATGGGCGATTTCCACCCCGAAGCCCAGGTAAATGGCTTGTTAACCGATAACTTAATTGCTTTAGCCTGTAACAGGAGGGCGGCCACCTGGTGTGCAACTGTTTTTGACATAATTGATAAATTTATGGCAAAGGTACTAGCTCATTTTTAATAATGTAACTATGTTTGGCTTTATATGAATTTGTTTATTAACGATACCCCGGTACGGTTAGTAAAGGATAGCGAACCGGTAGATTCAGATGTGTTTGACCAGGTGCTTCGCCCGACCGGAGTAGTGGATTTACACGATTTCACCGGTCAGGTTTTGTTGGATAATGTGCCTGCTGCCCAGGTACGTCAACTTATGCACCAACTTATGGAAGAGCCGTTTCCGGAGGTAAGTTTTGTAATCCGTCCTCAAAATTACAAGCAGGCCAAATCCGATTTTATGAGCTTGTTTAAAGTAGTAAATGCGGCTGGTGGGGTAGTGGAGCAAGCTGGCCGGGTATTAATGATTTACCGCCTGGGTAAGTGGGATTTTCCCAAGGGCAAACTTGAAAAAGGTGAGTCGTTTAAAAAGGCAGCCGTACGCGAAGTGGAGGAGGAAACTGGCTTAAAAGTTACCTTAGATTCGAAAATATGTACCACCTGGCATACCTATACCTTTCGTAAAAAACGGATATTAAAGTGTACCAAGTGGTATGCCATGGATTGTGTAAGCGACAAACATTTGGCTCCACAAACCGAAGAAGACATTGAGGAGGTAGCGTGGTGTTTACCCGGGCAGGTTTACGCTAACCTGGGTAATAGTTACAATTCAATCCGGTTTATTTGGAATAGTTATCAGGCTAAAATTGGCCACTAATACACCTCCACTTTTCGTAACCGCCACCAAGCTTTATCACCCAATTTTTTCTTATTCTTTTTAAGCAGCAGAATAAGCCCACCAGCTGTAACAAGTGCCACCGAGGCCGTACCTATGGCAGGCTCCCAAGTGTAGCCTCCTCCTTGTACAATCCCCCGGTTTATGACATCGATGGCCAGTAACACCACACCGGCCGAAATTAAGGTAGGCCCGGCCATGGCCAGCAAAGGGCTATGGCGTTTGTTGCTTATATTTACCTGGGCTACATTTTTAAATAAAACGGTATCGTTGGCAACTGTAAAGGCGCTATCTAATAAATTGGTAATGGTTCCATATTCAAACTCGGTTGCATTTTTTTCGCGGTATGTAATGCTTTGGCCTATGTAATACACGTATCGTTTTTTAGTACCCATTTTTTCGAGTACCATAAACGATTGCCCCAGCGTTTGAGAGGTCGTACCCACTAGTAGTAAAAAAATAGCTATGTGTTGAATGGTTTTCAGCAAAACTAGTTTAAGCTAATTAAGGGTAGTTTTTTTACATGGGCTTTTAGTTTGCGCTTGCGTACGGCAATAAAAATAGTAGTACCCGGTGCGGCAAAAGCAGGTTTTACATAGCCTAAACCAATGCCCTTGCCCAATACGGGCGATTGGGTGCCCGAGGTAACTTTTCCTATTTCTTCACCGGCCTCATTTTCTATGATGTAATCGTGGCGTGGAATACCCCGGTCTATCATTTCAAATCCTACCAGTTTTTTGGTAACACCTTGTTCTTTTTGTGTCTTTAGGGCTTCCCAATTTATAAACTCTTTAGTAAACTTGGTTATCCAACCAAGCCCGGCTTCGATGGGCGAAGTAGTATCGTCAATGTCGTTACCATATAAGCAAAAACCCATTTCCATGCGTAGGGTATCGCGTGCACCCAGGCCAATAGGCTTAATATTTTCTTCTTTTCCTGCTTCAAAAATGCTATTCCACACGTTTAAAGCATCCTCATTTTTAACATACAGTTCAAAACCGCCCGAACCGGTATATCCGGTAGCCGAAATAATTGCCTCTTTTGCGCCTGCAATGGCTCCTTGTTTAAAATGGTAGTACTTTATTTCATTTAGGTTTACAGTTGTTAGCTTTTGTAATACTGCTGTGGCTTTAGGGCCTTGTACGGCAAATAAGCAGTAGTTATCCGATGCGTTTTCTAAGGTTGCCCCCATCGAATTGTTTTCGTTAATCCAATGCCAATCCTTATCAATATTAGAAGCATTCACCACCAGCATGTATTCTTCCTCGGCCATTTTATATACAATAAGGTCATCTACAATGCCACCGGTTGCATTGGGTAAACACGAGTATTGTGCTTGCCCTATGCTTAATTTAGCGGCATCGTTGCTGGTTACTTTTTGAATAAGGGCTAAGGCTTTAGGCCCACGCACAAAAAACTCGCCCATATGCGATACATCAAATACACCTACACCGTTGCGTACGGTCATGTGTTCTTCTATGTCAGAGGTATAGCGCACAGCCATATTATAGCCGGCAAATGGAATTAAGTTGCCTCCCAAAGCAACATGTACATCGTTTAAAACAAGATTTTTTGGATTTGCCATAAGTAAAAATTTCGACAAAACTACAATAAAATCAAGATAAACGAGCAACCTTATACCCCCTTGGTATAATTTATTTTTTTTATGAAATTCAGGGTGGCTTCTACTACTTGAGGCGCACGTAAAATACGTGTATGGCCTAGTGTTTGGGTAAGCAAAAGCGAAGAGCCCGGAGCTCTTTGGTGCAAAGCAATGGCGTTTTGATAGGGAACCTCTTCATCGTTTTTATCGTGTATTATTAACAGGTTGTTTAGGTTAATTTTTGTAATAAGATGGCAGGCTGTTATCGTTTCAAAATCGAGGTTAAATCTGTTTAAAACAAGTTTTCGTAATGCCTTGCCGGTGTTGGGTGAGGCATTTATTTTTTTGCTAAAACCTGCTAGAATGTCATCGCCAATGGTAGGAGAACTTATCATAACTACCTGTTGAATCGGAAGCCCTTCATGAATGGCATAGAGCAGCGCCACACCTCCAAAAGAGTGCCCAATACCCCAGGCTATTTTGCCTATGTTAACGTGTATATGGTTAAGTATTTCAAAAAACTCCTTAATATTGGTTTGTTTGCCCTCCGATGCTCCATGCGCAGGTGCATCGAAACCTACCACATGGTAACCCAGTTGTACCAAGGGCTGCACAAACGCATACAACTGTGTGGCACGGCCACTCCAACCATGCACTACTACAGCTACAGGGGTGCCTTTAGCTCCCCACTCGTAGAGTTGTACCGGGTGGTTTGCCAGTTTTACTTTATATTTTTTTGCTTTGGTAAATGTTTCCAGCTCGCGTGGTGGCCGTTTAAAACGAATGGGCGAAAAAAATAATTTATACGCCAGGTTATACGCCAGCGCAGGTGCAATTAGTTCGAGCTTTGGGTAGTACCACTTTAGTGCTCTTAGTGGAAAAGGTTCTTTGGGTATGTTTGTTTTCATAGGTAAGACCAATCGGTCTGATTTAGTGAAAATTTTTTTAAAGTAAGTTAGATGTTAAGGTATTTTGAAGAAATTTAACGGCCATCTGTACCGGGCCGGCATCGTTATTTACCCGAGCCATAATAAGGGCACCCTCCATGGTAATAAGTATTAAGGTACTTAACTCTTCGCTTTTAATGGTTGATGAAAACTCATTGTTGCTTATGCCTTCATCTATTTTAATTTCGATGTATCGCTTTAGGTGGTTTATGGCAGTGCGGGCTTTTTCGGATAGTAGGGGGTGGATACCCGAAGAATCTACAGCCGTATTAAAAATGGGGCATCCTCCTGCTATAACCGGTTGGTAATGAAACGAAGCAAACACTTCGATAATGGCTTTTAGTTTTTCAAAACTTGTTTTACAAGGCCCCAGCGCCTCTTGAAAACGAGCCTTAACACGCTCGAACGAAAAATCGAATGCGCTAAAGGCTATTTCGTCTTTGGTGGCAAAGTGGTTGTAAATGCCTCCCTTTTGCAAGCCGGTAGCACGCATAATATCCTGTAGCGAACATCCATTATACCCTTTGGTATTAAATAGGGCAGCCGATTGTGCAATGATATATTCCTTAGTGGTTGGCATTAAAAGACCGATTGGTCTGTAAAGGTGGAGGGTTTGGTTGAAAAACCCAACCAATAAATGGTTTTATTTTAGGGTAAACTCAAAACTGTGCTCATTACCCGTAAATCTGCCATCTGTAAATAGCCGTTCGGTAAACTGTACAACCCCTTGTTGGTTTAGGGTAATAAGCGTGGTACACCGGGTGCCATAGCCTTGGGTTGCAATAAATCGTGCGGATAATTCTTTTTCTTTCTCCGTGCTTAACCCTGTATCGGGTAGCTGGCTATCCTCCGCTTTATCTGTATTGGCCATTACAGCAAACAGGGCTTCGGTATCGAGCATGTGGTGTGCAAGTAATGGAGCCAGCTCTTGTTTGCCTTGTTCTACTTTTGGCCATTTACTATGTAGCAGTCCGTTACTTATACCATAGAGCCCAGTGCCTAATTGTACTATTTTTTGTTGCTGGTTGCTGTAATACCAGGGGTCGTGTACGGTGCCTACTATTAAGTTATAACCATTGTATAAATGCCCGGTTTTGCTAAGTGCCATCAGGTATTCTTTTGGAGCAAATTCGCCCTGCAGGTAATCGGACACCAACTTGCCACGGGTAGGAGCCTTGGATTTAATATGCGCCACATCTCTGTAATTAGTAAGCATGGCCAAAAATCCATTTCGGGTAATGCCCATCCAGGTGCCACCCCCTTCCAGGTCTTTTCCTGCTAATATCGAAGGGTTATCTTCCCAAAAATGGGCGGGTTGTGTAGGCCGGTTGTAAAATTCGTCACGGTTTGCCAGTATTACCAGGGGGTGCTTGGCATGTTGTTTAAACGATACAAAAATAAGGCACATATAGGTTGATTATTGCCAGTAATTAGTTACTGTTTTAGTGGAGTTAGCTGTTCTTTTTTATAAAACCAAGTTCTACCCATAAAGTTCCCAGTAGTAATAAAACTATCACC
>JALWRJ010000082.1 GCA_026994125.1 Cyclobacteriaceae bacterium
TATTTGGTGCATCTTTTTCATAAAATTCTACTTTCATTGCCCCTTTCGAAGTTTTTATTTCTGCTGTTTTCATGTGTTTGTATAACTTTTTATTGGCCAAGCCAAGTTTGAAAAATAATTGTGCAAATATAGTTAAATATTGTTCAACACAGTTAGTGTTTATCTTGTAGCCGTTCAAGTAGCTTAGGCAGATTTTTTGCTTGTGGTTGGCTCCACATAGCCTCGCCCAGTATGGCCAGCGAATCGGGGTGCAACTGGTCGAAGGAGAGGTTAAAAACTAACGTATCACGAGTGGGGAGGTGCGTATAAAACTGTTGTATCGAAGTGGAGGTATCGCAATAGGCTTTCCAGAAAGAGGTGGCCTTATGCTGCTTTATATGCGGCAAGCCCGGCAAGGGTATGGGGTTAATTATGTGGTTAATGCGGTTTGTTAGCAATAGTGATTCAAGGTTTTTGGGTAGCCGGGTGGTGTCGGAGAGGTTAAGCCACAAGCCACGAAACGGGTGAACGGGGTAGTCAGATATTATTGTTTGAGGAACCAGCCATTTACCGTTTTTACGTTCAATTAAATTTATAAATAATTGGATGCCATAATACAACCCTTCGTTATCACCGGCTTCAATAACAACTTTATGCGAACCCACCGCCAGTTTAAAACCCTGGGTAGGATATTCTCCTTTTTCTTCTAATTCCAAGGCGATGCTCGAAGTTTGCTTATAGGTAGAAAAACTATCTGAAATCTTGAGTTTATAATGACATTTCTGTCTAATTTTTTCTATTAAATAGGTGCCATTGGCTTGTGTGCGGTTGGTGGTAAGGTTTAGTAACACCCGGGTTGTTTTTTGTAAGGTAAAATAATCCCGTTTGTACAGTTGTTTTACCGGAGCAGGCGTAATTTGTACTTCCACAATGCGATGTGCTTGATTGGCAGGACGGTTGGGGGTGCAGCCTATGGCCAACCAAACAACCCAGGCATATAGGCAATTTGCCGATAAATATGTTCGTTTACATAAAATTAGTTTCATCTCTGCTTTACGAAGAATACATTTGTTTTTACAATAAATGCTGCACAATCTTTAAATTTGTATCCATTACCCACAATTATATGAACCGATTTTTTTATTTAGTCATTTTTTACTGCTCAATTTTTACGCAAGGGCTTGCTCAAAATCAAGAACTCACAAGAATACCTTTTATTTTAAATAACGACCATATTATTTTTCAACTATCTGTAAATAATTCTGAACCACTTAATTTTATGTTCGATTCGGGTGCCGGAGGTATTTTAATTAACAAAAATATAGCAGATAGTATTGGCCTGGTAGCCGATTCCGAACGGGTAAATACCGGTGCGGTTGGCACTCACCGGGTCGCTATCTTAAAAGGTATTTCGTTGCAATTGGGCAATATTTCGCTAAACAGTGTTACCATGATGCGCGATGACGCAGGGTTTGAAGAGTTAGATGATGGAGGAGAGGTTGCCGGTATAATTGGTTTTCATTTACTTTCCAGGTATGTGATAGAAGTAAATTATGATACCCACGAACTTGTATTTTATAACCGTAGCTCGTTTACATACGATGGCGATGGAGTGGTGCAATCTATTGTACTTTCTTATAACCTGCCTTTAACTGTGTGTGTGGTGCAAGTAGATAATACTACCGAGTTTGAAGGGCTTTTTTTAATTGATACTGGAGCCCGGGCCGACCTGCTTTTTAGCTCTCCTACGGTTTCTAAGTATAATATGATAGATGCCATTGGTGACCATTATGTGCTTAAAACTGAAGTGGGTAGCTCAGGTAAAAAAGCTAAAATTATGTATGGAAAGGTACATAAGTTGCAATTTGCCGAGCATGAATTTACACAGGTTCCGGCTATTTTAAGCCAGGCGCAAGCCGGGGTGCTTTCGTTCGATGGCATTGATGGCATTGTTGGCAATCGTATTTTAAAACGTTTTAATGTGATATTCGATTATCAACGAAGTTTAATTTACCTGGAGCCAAATGGAAACATGGCTAAAAAATACGAACTTAATGTTTCAGGTTTTAGTCTGTTTTTTAAA
>JALWRJ010000083.1 GCA_026994125.1 Cyclobacteriaceae bacterium
TACGGCCAAAAGAACAAACCCAAACTGATGAGGATGATTTAATGCCCTACCCTTTATTACAACAAATTGAAGAACTTTTTGTAAAAAAGAGGCAAAGCCCAATGGCCATTTTTAATACCCTTAAAGAAGAGCACAACCCACAATTGTTGGCCAAAAGCATTATCAGGTTTTTTCAATTATGGAGTCGTAACCAATGGAAACGCGAACGCATAGCCCCTTCGTTTCATATCAGCAATTACAATATTGATCCTCGCTCGTGGTTTAGGTTCCCCATTCTTTCAGGGGCATTTAAGGAAGAACTAACGAAAATAGCAACACTTGCCGCAAATCGACCCTAAGCATCATCAATCATTAATCAAAAAACATCCAGGAAAAGCCGTAATCTACCAAACTGCGCTTACCCACGTAATCGGGGGCGGCAAAATAGGTTTCTTTGGTAAAGGCACCTAAAATATTATTAAACTTAAAAAACACATAGGCTCTACCCACTTTTACATTGGCATAAAAATCGGTAATTAAATAGGCCGGTACATTAAAGCGGTCTTGAATAAAAAACTGGTTGGTTGAAACCCGGTAATCCGGGGCAAAATAATCGGATTTCCAATGGTTGTCTAATCCGGTTTGCCAATCGAGGTGGCCATTAAAATTAATGCCATGTAAGTACACATTTAAGTTAGCTATTACCTGAGGCACCGGAAAGGCTTCGGTAGTAGTGCCATTAACGGTGGTATAAAGCCCCTCTGCTTCTATATACAACAGCTTAGCGGGGTTTATCTGTAGTTTAGCCCCGGCTGTAAGCAAGGCAGTGGTACCATCTATTTGCGTTGGCACAGCCTTTTTGTTGTAATACACATAATCAGTAACGGTAGTAAAACTAAGTTCGGGTGTTACAAATCCTATCTTTTTCATCGGTAAACGGTAACTCCCATCTACCTGTAAGGCTTTTATAGTTTTAAAATCGTTTACCCAATAATCGTGGTTGCCCAGGTACGCCTTTTCCAGGTAAGTGGCCTCATACTGCTGGGTGGTAAAGTTGGCCAGCAAATTTTTAAAACGAAGCTTCCCCCAAAGCTTCTGGTTCCCGTTCAAATTAAAGTCTAGGCCTCCGTAAAGTTGGTAGTCATCCCCAAAATTATACCGTACTCTACCTCCAATATAATGCTCTATACCATCCCCAGCAGGCTTTTGGTTTTTAAAATTAAGGGTATCAGAGTCCCCCGTTCCCCAGGTAAAAGTGTACCTCCGGTAGCGGTAATGAGCCGAATAAAACAAAGGACCCAGACTTCCTTTTATTCCATTTTCTAAACTAAACGTTTCAAAAAAAGTAGAATCGTTGGTGGCTTCTGTACTAAAATAGGTGGTGTCAAAATAAGAGCCATCCGTGTTTAAATCAGCATCGGTAAATTTTGAATATTCGTACGAACGATCGGCTACCTGGAAAAGCTGAAAGGCCTGATTAAAACTAAATTGATGATAAAGATGGTAGGTTCGTTTTAGATACTCACTGCTGGCATTGGCCAACCGCACTTTAGCATCCCGATCAAAATAGCCCAGGTTGGTTCCTAGCGTATCAATACCTCCCTGGTCCACTGCATTGGTTTTCATTCGTGAGAAATTAGCCATTACAATATACTTTCGGTTATTGGTAAAATAGGCTAAATACGCATCAAAGCCTTCATTTTTAACCAGCCGATCATTACGCCCTTTGGAACTAACTTGCTTATCGGAGTTATAGTTAAAGTAATCCAGGCCAATGTTAAAATTAGAGCTGTCACTCCGGTTAAAACCCACATCCACCACGGTTCGGTTGCGCCCTCCAATGGCTGCTCTTATGCGCGAGTAGGGTGATTTGGTATCGTAATACTTAAAATCGTGAATAGATTTATAATAAGGCACATACACCGAATACCCCGAACGCACCCCAATTAAATAAGGCATGGTATAGTATATATTACGCAGTGCCGTACCCGAAACACCTAAGTCCTGGGTATGGTATTGTGATTTTTCAGGCTTGCTCCAGCGGTGGGTATTTATTGAGCTGGTATCGATTACAGTAAAGGTAATATCGTTATAAATCACATTATCTTCTTCAATATATCGAGTTGAATGTGGCCCATACACCAATTTAGTGCTGTCGTCTAAAATTTGGGCAGAGGCATAATAACCAGCTGTCCAAAGCACGGCCACCAACCAACATCCTATGTTAAACGCGTTTCTATTCATTGCTAACTTACATCCGTCTTCGAGGCATCCTGCTCACCTGCCGCCCTTTCATTTTCAACCGTATATTTGGTTTTAATGGCCCGGGCAATTTGTTCATTAAAAGCATTGTCCTGGTTAAACAAAAACTGCACCGAAATAGGCAAATAGAACAAATCCACTGAAAATATTTTTTTTAATTGCGGATTAGAACGAATTTTTGCCATATCTTTTTCAGTTGTTAAAAGTTGAGCACCCAGTTTTACTGCTTCTTGCTTCAACTTTTCTAACTCAAAGGGGCTATAATCGTGGTGGTCGGCAAAAGGTACCGATTTTACCAAAATAAAGGAGGAGGCTACATAGGTTTCGAGCGGTTGCATATTAGCCAGCCCGGCAAACAAAAGTAATTTTCCTGAAAATTGGCTCGAAGGGTTAAAGGCTACAGGTACCCCATAGTGTATAGCCGTAAAATACACCGGAGTTTTTCGTGCAGCATATCGTTCTATCTGTTTTTTAATGGCATCGCATTCGGCAGGAGGCAACTCATTGGGGCATTTGGTAACAATAATAGCATCGGCACGTTGCGCACCCGCCCGGCTTTCGCGCAAGTTGCCCGAAGGCAACACATAATCGTTGTAAAAAGGAGCATGATAGGCCGTAAGCAACAAATTAAAATCGGCACGTACCGCCCGGTGTTGGTAGGCATCGTCCAGCACAATTACCTGTGTTTCGGGGTGTTGCATTAATATTTTAGGAATGGCTAAGGCCCTATCCTCGCCTACTGCTACCGTAACTTCCTGTTTAAACTTAGAAAATAGCTGGTAGGGTTCATCTCCTAATTGCTCTGCAGTTGCTCCGGTTTCGGCCAGTAAAAACCCGGATGTTTTGCGTTTATAGCCTCGGCTAAGCGTAGCTACAGCATAGTTAGTTTTTAAATATTTTACCAAATACTCTACCATGGGGGTTTTGCCCGTACCGCCCACCGATAAGTTTCCTACCGTAAGAGTCATAATATCGTAATTAAAACTACGTGTATAGCCAATGTTGTATAGATGGTTTCGAAACCCTGTTATTACCCTATAAAGGAATGCCAGTGGAGACAATAAGATAACACGTAAACTCATAGGTTAATTTTACTACCTTTACACTTCATTAGTTGAAGCTACAAATATGACTAAAATAAAAGATGTAACTACGTATTTAGAAACAATTGCGCCATTAAGTTTGCAAGAAAAGTACGATAACTGTGGTTTACTAACCGGAGACGGGCAACAAACGATAACCGGTGTACTGCTAACCCTGGATTGCACCGAAGCTGTGGTAGAGGAAGCCTTAGACACCCAATGCAATTTAATTATTGCGCATCATCCCATTATTTTTAATGGGTTAAAAAAAATTACAGGTAAAACCTATGTGGAACGAACTGTTATTAAAGCCATCCGCAACCAGATAGCCATATATGCCATCCATACAAATTTAGATAATGTACTAACCGGGGTTAATAACCGGTTTGCACAGCACTTAGGCTTAAAAAACATCCGTATTTTAAGCCATAAGCCGGGTATGTTGCGTAAGTTGGTCAGCTTTGTTCCACCTACGCACCAAGCACAGGTGTTGGAGGCTGTATTTCAGGCAGGAGCGGGCAAAATTGGCAATTATTCGGGCTGTAGTTTTACTACCACCGGAATGGGAAGTTTTACCCCCAATGCATCGGCTCACCCTACCATTGGTCAGGCAAACCAACCCGAAACCGTAGAAGAAAGCCGTATTGAAGTGCTTGTACCTGCAAGCAAACAACAGCCGGTGCTTGCAGCATTAAAAAAAGCACACCCTTACGAAGAAGTTGCCTATTACCTACAACCACTGGAAAACGAGCACCAGGGCATTGGTGCCGGATTGGTAGGAGAACTGCCCGAGCCACTAAGTACCGGGCAGTTTTTGGCACATCTAAAAAAATCGTTGCAGCTAGAGCTTATAAAATATACCCCTGCTTATTCAGGAAAAGTACATGCAGTAGCTCTATGCGGAGGAGCCGGCAGTTTTTTATTGCCCTCTGCCCGGGCAGCCGGAGCCGATGCCTATGTATCGGCCGATTTTAAATACCATGAATATTTTGATGCTGAAAATAAGCTGATGATTTGCGATATTGGCCATTATGAAAGCGAAGTCGGCACAAAAGATTTACTATATGATATATTAAGCAAAAAATTCTCTAGTTTTGCACTCAATTTATCAAAAATTGATACTAATCCAATCAGTTATTTTAAATAAATGGAAAACATTGTTGCTAAAAAACTCGAATCGCTAGAAAAGCTCCAAAAAGTAGATTCTAAAATTGATGATATTAAAAAAATACGTGGTGCTTTACCCGAAGAGGTAAGAGACCTGGAAGACGAAATTGCCGGTTTGGAAACCCGCATTGGCAAGTTTCATAACGATTTGGAAGACCTGGAAGCCGGTATTGAAGAGAAGAAGCAAGGTATTAAAAATTCGGAGTTGCTTATCAAAAAATATGAAGAGCAACAAATGAACGTACGCAATAACCGCGAGTACGATGCCATTACCAAAGAAATGGAGCTTCAAGCGCTCGAAATTCAGGTATCGGAAAAAAGAATTAAAGAGGCCTACGTGAAGATAGAAGCTAAAAAGGAAGAAATTGAGGCCGCTAAAGCTGTTTTAGAGGAGAAAAATGTTGAACTGGCAGCTAAAAAAGAAGAACTTGATACCTTAATTGCTGAAAGCGAAGCTGACGAAGTTAAACTTGAAAAAGAACGTAAAAGAGCGACCAAAGGCATTGATGAACGTATTTTAAATGCCTACGAACGCCTGCGAGGCAATGCTAAAAATGGCTTGGCAGTAGTGGCCGTACAACGCCATGCTTGTGGCGGTTGCTTTAACATTGTGCCTCCACAAAGGCAAGCCGATATTAAAGAGCGTAAAAAAATTATTGTGTGCGAACACTGTGGCAGAATACTTTCGAGGGTTGAAGATGTAATTGAACCTGAAAAGCCAAAACGAACAGAGCGAAGAAAAAAAGCAGTAAAAAAATAAGATAACTCATTCCATAAAAAAAGGAAGCCACTGGCTTCCTTTTTTTATGGGCACACCATTGGTTTTACCGATTAAGAGCGACTTGCAATTTATTATCTACCATACCGGCAGGTAAGTAGCGGGGCATCCGCCATTCAGTCCAGGGGTTAGCCGAAATAGCATACCTTACGTTGGGTTGGTTAAGTTCAAAAATAGCCAACACCCTGCTAGCAAACTTATCGGCTGGCATCCCTCGCTTGCCCGATTTAGCAAAGAATTTAATAAAATTGTTTATTTGTTTACCAAACAAACCTTTTAGGGATTCTTCGGGCACTTCAGCTCCCTCTTTATCCCAAATAGGGGTTTTAATTGCAGTGGGGCCAACAATAATTACTTTTATCCCCAAGTGCATAAGCTCCCTACGCAAACTTTCCGAAATACCCTCAACGGCATGTTTAGAACCACAGTACGGGCTCATAAACGGAAAACCAATTTGCCCGGCTGCTGAGCTAATATTAATTATTCGTCCGGGTTTACCCTTTGTATGGAGCGAAGCACCCAGCATGGGCAAAAAGGCTTGTGTTACTTTAATCAGCCCAAATACATTTACCTCAAACTGCCTTTTAAAGTCATTGATGGGTAACTCTAATAAAGCACCGGTAACAGCCAAACCTGCATTATTTATTAAACCTGCTAATTTACTACCATTTAAAAGCTTAGCCACACGGGCAGCCTCTTTATCAATAGCCGGGTGGTTAGTTACATCAAACACCAAAGGTTCAAATAAATCGGGGTATTGCGTTTGCAAAGTTTGAGCGTCTTCGGGTTTACGCACCGACCCAAATACCCGATAGCCCTTTCGGGCAAATGCATTTGCTAATGCATACCCTATTCCGGAGGAAACCCCGGTAATAACAATTGCCTTTTTCATACGTAGTGCGGTTTTAAGTTTCTTTATTAAATTTCAACAGCTAGCAGCAGCATATCGTCTGTTTGTTCATGGTGGTGCTGCCAGTTCTCCATTTCAATATCGAACCCAGATATAAGTTTCTCAATCCCCTGCCCCTCCTTCACAAAATTCAATAAGCGCTTAGCCAAATATTTTTTATTATCTGGGCCACCAAACTGGTCAATAACCCCATCAGTAAACAAAATAATGCTATCCGTTTTGGCAATGTCAAATTCATGCAAGTCAAACTTAACATCTCCATTCTTATTGCCACCCACCGAAAACCTGCTTCCTTTAATCAGGCTTATTTCGTTTCCTTTTTTTAGTATGAGCGGCCGTTTAGCGCCTGCAAAAAACAATTTACCTTTGGCAAGATTATACGTGCACACAGCCACATCCATTCCATCTTTTAAGGTGCTGGTAATACGCGACTGCCCCAGCCCGTCACGCACTTTTTTGTTAAGTTCATTTAGTACTTCATCGGGTTTGCAAATTTTATCTTCCGATATTATTTGCTTTAACAAACTGGTACCCATTACACTTAAAAAAGCACCCGGTACGCCATGGCCGGTTCCATCGGCTAATACCAGAATAATGGTATCATTTATTTTTTCTACCCAATAAAAATCGCCACTTACCACCTGCGAAGGTCGGTAGTACAAGTAAGCATTGCTAAACCAGGGTTTTATCGTGTTAAAATCGGGCAAAATAGCCTCTTGAATACCTTTGGCATACTCTACCCCATCCATAATTTCTTTGTTTTGCTGCTGAATGGTTTTATTTTTTTGCTCTAGTGCCTGGTTAGCTCTTACCTTAAACAAATAGCGCGAATAAATGATGCCTAGCAAAATCAATACAAAGAGCGCCATGGTGGCTGCTCCGTAAAATTTGTATTGGTCAGTTTCGGCTTTCGCATTTAAAATAGATATTTCCTGCTCCTTATTTTTTATTTGATAGCTGGTTTCAATAGCACTTAATTTTTGTGCCGATTCAGCTTTAAATAAAGAGTCTTGCAATTGATTGTATAACCTACTGTATTCCAAAGCTTTTGCAAAATCTCCTACCTGTTCGGCTACTAATTGTAATCCTTGGTAGCAATCGCGCTGAATAGGCTTTGCACCTATGGTAATAGCATACTCCAAGGCTAGCTTAAAATGCCCGTTCGAAGCATCGTAATCCGATTTTTTTAATGTGGTTTCACCTAGTTTTTCATGAAAATACGCAAGTACATAGTCGCTGTCGGGAATTTTTGAGAAAAATTGCAAGGCTTCGGATAAATACACATAAGCCGAATCGGTTTGCCCACTATCTAAAAATATTTCGCCTAACGAACCCTTGGTGTAGGCCTGCGAAACGCTATCTTTTAAAGCCATATCAATACGTAAGGCCCGATGTAAGGCATAAAAAGCCGAATCGAACAATTGAATGGAATTATAGGTAAGCGCCAGATTATTTAAGGTAACCGAAAGCCGGCTACTATCTTTCATTTGTTCTTTAATGGCCAACGATTTTTTGTAATATTCTACCGCCAGGGCTTCTTGTTTAAGCTCACTATAATTATTAGCAATATTATTCATCAGGCGGCTTTCGTATGATAAATCGGACTCATTAGCATGGGTTAGCAAATCTAATGCTTGCAAAAAATGCTGGTTGCTTTGAGCCAAATCTCCCAATTTATAAAACACGATTCCCAGCCGGTTATGCGCCACCATGGCATCGTGGTTGGTACCAAACTCATTGGCAAATGCCAATACCTCTTTGGCGTAACCCAACGACTTAAATAAGTTATCGTTATCGTAATAACTGCTTATTCGAATACCCGTTGCAATTTTTTCGCTCCCAATCTGTTCCTCATACACATACAACAGGCTATCTAATCTGGATTGCCCCCATGCACTAAAACAAGCTAACCATAGCATTAATATAAACCTCAGCAACTTTAACATATGTAAAAAATATAAGCGATAATGCTAAATTAAGACATTATTTTAAATTTGCATTTTAATTAGTTAAACATTTCTAAAATTGCTTCAAAAAGCCATTTTAATATAATTATTAAAACAATGTCCGCTTTCAACAAGCCGTGGCTAGTCAAGTATTTTAGGTAGCTTTGCAATAAAATTCAACGTAAGAAGCCATGAAATCGTATCAATCGTTAATTAAGCAAGGT
>JALWRJ010000084.1 GCA_026994125.1 Cyclobacteriaceae bacterium
AGTAGTACATTTTAACCGGGCACAGTGTGGTTTTAAATACAGGCAAAGCGCCTTTAAGCAAGAATTAAAAGGCAGGTATATTATTACCGAAGTAACACTAGACTTACATAAAAAACCGGACATCAAAATAAATTATGCCCCACTAAAAAAGGAACTCGAAACACACGGAATAACCCAACCAAGCCCACACGATGTAAGCCGGGCAGTTATTAATGTGCGCCAAAGCAAGCTCCCCGACCCGGCTAAAATTGGCAATGCAGGTAGTTTTTTTAAAAACCCGGTAATTTCGCTAAAAGACTACCGCAATTTAAAACTTAAATACAATGGATTGCCGGCTTTTCCTCAACCAAATGCAAAAGTAAAAGTGCCGGCAGCCTGGCTTATTGAACAGGCCGGATGGAAAGGAAAAACCATTGATAATGTGGGTGTTAACCCATTGCAACCACTGGTATTGGTTAATTATGGTGGTGGTACAGGCAAAGAGGTTAAAGCCCTGGCACAGCAAATTATTGACAGCGTTTATAAAATGTTTAAGATACAATTAGAGCCGGAAGTTAATATTTTTTAACACTTTTTTAGCTTTACAAGCAGCAGGTAAACCGGATACATTAATGGCATTAAATCAATGCTGTTAAACCTTTTACCTCACCTTGGTATTTTTCGGTTCTCACGCCAAATTTTTCTAAAAAAGTTACTCCTTCGTCAACGGCTAAGCCTTTATACTCGGCATACGATTTTAAGTAAATAACTTTTTCAATGCCCATAGAGTAAATAATACGCGCACATGCCAGGCAGGGCGATAAGGTAACATACAAGGTAGAGCCCTCTACTGAAGCATTATTACGAACGGCATACAAAATGGCATTTTGTTCGGCATGAATAGCCAATGAGCAACTTCCTTTGGAATCGCGAGCACAACCGGTTTCAGGAAATTCCTCATCGCAATTATGGGTTCCGGCCGGGGGGCCATTATAACCAATGGATATAATACGGGTATCTTTGGTAAGCACTGCCCCCACATGCCGTTTAATGCAATGCGATTTTTTGGCCAAATTAGCCGCCAGCTCCATATATATATCGTCAAACTTCAGGGTGGTCATCGTTTTTTTAAATCAATTTTAATATTCAACGCTTTTATAACCCTAAATTGCTAATTTTATTTTTATATTCGAGGTAAGTATGAAAAAAACCTATACAACATTAAAAGAATTTTATCCATTCTACTTAACCGAACACTTAAATCCGGTATGCCGGAGCCTTCATTTTACAGGTACGGCACTGTTGTTATTAGATGTGCTGTATGCCTTAGCCACGCAACAATGGCACTTGCTGGGGTGGGTGCCTGTAATAGGCTATGGGTTTGCCTGGATGGGGCATTTTTTCTTCGAAAAAAACAAACCTGCTACGTTTCAATACCCCTTATACAGCCTGGCATCGGATTTTATCATGTTTAAAGATTTACTTTTTGGCAAAGAATCATTTTTACCGGCTAAAAAAGGATGAAACTACTTAAAATTATAACTGTTGTGCTGGTAGTGCTGGCAGTTATCAGCTATGCTTCGTTTGACTACATAATTGAAAAAAAGTTAACTGAAAAGCTGGAGCAAATCATAAATAAAGATTCGCTTAATTATTATACCTACAGCATCGAAAACCTGGATTTAAGCCTGGCTTCCGGTTCGCTTACATTAACCGGAGTTAAAATAACACCCACAACTCATGCCTTCGATAGCCTTAAAAACCCGGGAAATCTTGTCAGGGTATTGGTATCGTTTCAATGCGATGAACTAGCACTTATCGAACTTCAAATTAAACACTTTTTTAGGACCAACGAACTTATCATTGACCAACTGGAGATAATTAAACCAACGGTAATTTACCTTTTTAATGAACATAAAAGAACCAATAAAAATACCCTGGTTATGCAAAATATATTTTCGCCCAACTTTAAAAAAGCTAAACTAAAAAAATTGGAGTTAACTAAGGGTGAAATAAGAGTTATAAATATTGAAGATAGCCTGCCCCTTGTAAACATAAAAGACTATAGTTTAAGAC
>JALWRJ010000085.1 GCA_026994125.1 Cyclobacteriaceae bacterium
ATTTGGGTTACACCGGTGCCATCTACATTCATGGTGTATAGTTCCAAATCGCCCGAACGATCCGATGTAAACACAATTTTATCTCCTTTAGGCGACACTGTAGCCTCGGCATCATAACCGGGTTCGTTAGTAAGCTGTTTTAGTATATTGCCTTGCAAGTCGGCTACAAATATGTCGTAGGTATTGTAAATAGGCCACAAGTATTTACCTCCCGGAGTATGCTCAGGTTCGGGTGGACAATTTTTATCGCCCAAATGAGTAGATGCGTACACAATAGTAGTATCACCTGGCATAAAATATGCACAGGTAGTACGGCCCATGCCGGTACTCACCAATGGAGGTTGTTCGTTTTTTAAATCAGCGGTAGCTACATCAAAATAATAAATTTGGTCGCATTGCACGCCCCAAGCCGGGTTGTTCGATTGAAAAACCACTTTGCTGTTGTCAAAACTCCAATAGGCTTCGGCATTATCGGCCGCAAAGGTTATCTGTTTTACATTGGCAAAATGCTTTTCTTTGGGGTATTGTAAGTTTACCAGGGTATCGGTTTGTATTACATGAACCTCTTGTGTGGTTTGCTCATGTTCATTTTGGTGTGTTTCGGAACTACAGGCTAGTAAAACAGTAAACGCTGCAACACTTAGCATGGGGGTAAATTTGATACGCATATTACTTCATTTATATTAAAGTGCAAAGATGCGAAAACTGCGTATAATTATACCAAGCTATACCATTAAATTAAGCTTACTGTTTTATTACCGTAAACTCTACCCTGCGGTTAAGCCTTCGGGTAGCTTCGGTGGCATTGCTGGCAATAGGTTTGCTGCCACCATACCCTTTACCCGATAACCGGGATGACTCGATTCCTTTTTCTATAAAGTAGGCAATAACAGCATCTACCCTTTCCTGGCTTAGTTTTTTATTTAATTTGGCATTTCCTACATTATCGGTATGGCCACCCAGTTCAATTTCCATGGTAGGGTTGTCCTTCATCATTTGCACCATTAAATCTAACTGGTGGTACGATTCCTTTAAAAATGTGGTGGAACCCCTTTCAAACAACACCAAATCGAGCTTTACGGTTGTTCCAAGTTCTATGGGTTGTAACTTTACATCGTGTTCTATGGCAAGGGTATCGGATGGGCTTACAACTATATTTTCACTGTAGCTAATATAACCATCGGCCTCTACCACTAAGGTGTAGCTAGCGGGCTTGGGCAAATTAAAAGAAAAAGCCGTGGCCAGAGTTTGGTGTTGGGTAAAATCTTCGCTCTCCAACCTAATGGTAGCCGGCACCACTTCTTTGGTTTTAACATTAGCAATGGAGCCCACCAACTGGGTAAAATATTCGGGTGCCGTTTTAATGGTATCTTGTACCACTACACTATCCTTAGGTAGTTCAATTTTGTACCCAATGGTTTTGGCCATTTCGGTAATGGGCACATCCTTAAAATGAATATCGCCATAGCCATCGCTATTTTTGGTACTGGTGTACATCACCAGGGCTTTATCGGCCAGGTATTGGTAGTACATTTCCGAGCCTTCCGAATTTACTTCCGGCCCCATATTTACCGGTTTGCTCCAATTCGTCCAGGTATCATCCAATCTTTTGGCAGAAAAAATATCTTTACTCCCCAACCCACCATGGCCATTAGATGAAAAATAAAGCGTTTTGTTATCGGCCGCCAGGTAGGGAGTTACCTCCTGGTACATCGTATTAATTTGGTCGCCCAGGTTAGTGGGTTCCGACCATGCCTGCCTTTCGGGCAACCAAAAGCTTACATAAATATCCTCTGCTCCCCGGGTTTTAAACGATTCTAACGATAGCATCATAATTGTACCATCGGACGAAATTGAAATACTTCTATTATCCGACAAATTGTAAAAATAACGTACGATAGACGTGATTGGAACCGTCCAATATTTAGGTGGTTCAATAGGATCAACCACCGAAATACCTCTCGATTTGGGCGCTCCTCCATCCGTTTCGTAAATGTTGTACAAATACATTTCGCCCCGGGTTCCAAAGCCAATAACACCATTATGATACACCG
>JALWRJ010000086.1 GCA_026994125.1 Cyclobacteriaceae bacterium
GGCACAAGCCTCTATCACTAAAATTGAATCGTTGTACATTTATAATTTTATTAAGAACATACAATGGAGTAATGTAAACGATAAGTACATTATTGGGGTGTATGCCAGTTCTTCGGTGTATAACGAACTAAAAGGAATTTTATCGGTACGTAAATTTAACGGCAAGGCTATTGAGGTAAAAAAATTAACCGCTCCGGCTCAGGCATCCGAATGCCATATTGTATTTGTTAGCCAATCTAGCGGGGGAATGGTAAAAAAAATAGTAGCCACGGCCGATACCAAAAACACCTTAATCGTTTCGGAGCGAGGCCAGTTAAACAATGGGGCAGGAATTGCTTTTGTGCTTATGAATTCAAAACTACAATTTAAAATAAACCAAGCGGCTTGCAAGGCAGCCGGATTACAAATCAGTGCTTCGTTGTTGTCGTTGGGTGTATAGCAATTATTACCTAACCTAATAATTGATGAATGGAAAGCCGGCTATTGTCGGCTTTTTTGTACGCAATAAAGTTTTAAGCCCTTAACTAATAACAGCTCCAGGCTTTAGGTTAGCACCAGGGCCAAGCAAATGCAAACTACCATCCACATCTTCGGCCATTAATATCATCCCTTCCGATACTTCACCCATCATTTTGCGAGGTGCCAGGTTAATAAGCACAGTAACCTGCTTCCCTACCAGGGCTTCCGGCTCAAAATACTGGGCAATACCACTTAAAATGGTACGCTTATCTACTCCCGTATCTACCGTAATTTTGAGCAATTTTTTAGATTTTTTTAATTTTTCAGCGGCCAGCACCGTACCTACGCGCATATCAAGCTTTGCAAAATCATCATAGCTAATTTCGTCCTTGGCCGGATCTGCATCGGCATTTGCCAGTTTGGTTTTTTCTAATTTAATTACTTGTGCTTCCACTTCTTTATCTTCAATTTTTGTAAATAGCAACTCAGGTTTCTGCAAGGTTTGTCCCGCTTTAAGTAGTGCATCGCTTCCGGCTTTATCCCACCCGGTAGCCGGCAAACCAAGCATTTTAGTAAGTTTTTCGGCAGTGTGAGGCAAAAAAGGTTCGCTCAATACTGCCAGGTTAGCAGCTATTTGCAAGGCTATATGTAATATAGTTGCCACCCGTTGTGGGTCTTCTTTACTTATTTTCCAGGGTTCGGTATCGGCCAGGTATTTGTTTCCCAGCCGAGCTACCTCCATAAATTGAGTTAAAGCCTCTCTAAAACGGAATTTTTCAATGGATTTGCTTATCTGAGCAGGTAACTCATGCAATTGCGCTAACACCTGGCTATCCATAGGCATTACCTCGCCTTTGGCAGGCACAACCCCATTAAAATACTTATGAGTAAGCACTAAAGCCCGATTTACAAAATTGCCTAATATGGCCACCAGCTCGTTATTGTTTCTGGCCTGAAAATCCTTCCAGGTAAAATCGTTGTCCTTGGTTTCGGGTGCATTGGCTGTTAACACATAGCGCAGCACATCCTGTTTTTCAGGGAAATCTTCCAGGTATTCATGCAACCATACTGCCCAATTTTTTGACGTAGAAATTTTATTGCCTTCCAAATTTAAAAACTCATTGGCAGGCACGTTGTTGGGCAGTATAAAATCTCCATGCTGCTTAAGCATCGAAGGGAAAATAATGCAATGAAAAACAATATTATCTTTACCTATAAAATGAACCAGTTGAGTGTCATTTTCTTTCCAAAATGTTTTCCAGTCGTTACCGGTTTGTGCAGCCCACTCTTTACTGGCCGAAATATATCCTATAGGCGCATCAAACCATACATAAAGCACTTTCCCTTTGGCTTCGGGCAAAGGCACAGGCACGCCCCAATCTAAATCGCGGGTTACTGCCCTGGGCTGCAACCCCTGGTCTATCCAGCTTTTACATTGGCCGTACACATTACTTTTCCAGTCTTTTTTATGCCCTTCCACTATCCACTCGTTTAGCCAGGGTTCATATTTATCTAAAGGCAAATACCAATGCCTGGTTTGCTTAAATACCGGAGTTTCTCCGGTTAAAGCCGAAACCGGATTTTTAAGCTC
>JALWRJ010000087.1 GCA_026994125.1 Cyclobacteriaceae bacterium
CAAATACACGGCCACCTCCACGAAATACAGGCGATTTAATACTACCTGCCCGGGCGGTTCCGGTTCCTTTTTGTTTTTTAATTTTACGGGTTGAGCCGGCTATTTCGGCTCTTTCTTTAGATTTGTGAGTTCCCTGACGTTGGTTGGCTAAATACTGCTTTACATCAAGGTAGATAGCGTGGTCGTTAGGCTCTACTCCAAAAATATCTTTAGATAGGCTTGCCTTTCTTCCGGCTTCTTGTCCATTAATTTTTAATACTTCAACATTCATGGCACTACTTCGATAAAATTACAGTTGCGTTTTTGGGTCCGGGAATGGAGCCACTAATAACAATCAGGTTTTTTTCGGGCATAATTTTAAGCACCTGCAAGTTCATTACTTTGGTTTTATTGCCTCCTGTTCTACCTGCCATGCGCATACCTTTAAATACACGTGCAGGATAGGAGGCTCCACCAATTGAACCGGGCGCTCGTAACCTGTTATGCTGACCGTGGGTAGCCTGTCCTACCCCACCAAAATTATGGCGCTTTACCACTCCTTGAAAACCTTTACCTTTAGAGGTGGCAGAGGCATCGAGGTAATCGCCTTCGGCAAAAACATCTTCTACCTTTACTTCTTGCCCTAACTGTACCTCGCCTTCAAACTCGGCAGTAAAGTCTCTAAACTCCACCACATGTTGCTTGGGAGTTGTTTTAGCCTTATCAAAATGCCCTTTTAATGCTTTGGGTGTGTTCTTTTCCTTGCGCTCACCATAGGCCAACTGCACGGCCGTATAGCCGTCTGTGTCCGTATTTTTTACTTGTGTGATCACACAAGGACCAGCTTCCACCACTGTGCATGGGATGTTCTTCCCCTCGGCACTATAAAGGCTAGTCATTCCGATCTTTCTTCCTATTATACCAGACATTTTTTTTAATTTATTTTTCCCTTTGGGTAAAGCCACTCTTGGCCCCTTTCCGCTAAGGGACTGCAAAGATAGCAATTAAAATTCTCTTTCCAAGAGGTGCCTCTAAAATATTGCAGCACATTGGAGCAAAAAAAAGAACCAACCCCTGATTGGTTCTTTTTTATAGTACATATTTACTTATCAGACCTTGATTTCTACGTCAACGCCACTGGGCAACTCAATTTTCATAAGTGCATCAACTGTTTTAGAGCTAGCCGAAAAAATATCGAGCAAGCGCTTATAAGTACATAGTTGAAACTGCTCACGAGCCTTTTT
Source organism: Cyclobacteriaceae bacterium (assembly GCA_026994125.1). GTDB lineage: Bacteria > Bacteroidota > Bacteroidia > Cytophagales > Cyclobacteriaceae > JAKISE01. The sequence continues at coordinate 1,224 of JALWRJ010000087.1, forward strand.
GTTTACGTGTGGTGATTTAAGTACGGTAAATTTTTCTTTTACAGTAGGCAATGGTATAGGTCCATTAACTACTGCTCCGGTAGCTTTTACTGCACGTACAATCTTTTCAGATGACTTATCAACCAAGTTATGATCGTAAGATCTTAGTTTTATTCTAATCTTCTGGTTCATAACTAATTTTTAACTCCTTTAACTTCTTCAATAATTTTTTCGGCCAGGTGCTTAGGCACGGGCTCGTAATGCGAGAATGTAAGCGAGGCAGATGCCCTACCCGAAGTAATGGTACGCAACGCAGTTACATAACCAAACAGTTCGGCCAAAGGAACATCGGCTTTTAAAATTTGCGCTCCTCCTTTGGTATCCATTCCTTTCATTATTCCTCTTCGCTTGTTAAGGTCGCCATTAACCGGCCCGGTGTATTCTTCGGGGGTAACCACTTCAACCGCCATAATAGGCTCGAGCAATTGAGGGCCTGCTTTTTTGGCCGCTTCTTTAAAACCTAAGCGAGCTGCCAATTCAAACGAAAGGGCATCGGAATCTACATCGTGAAACGATCCGTGGAAAAGTTTAACGTAGAGCGAATCTACAGGGAAACCTGCCAATGGGCCGTTAGACATAGCTAACTTAAATCCTTTTTCGATGGAAGGAATAAATTCTTTTGGAATTACCCCACCCACAATTTTATTATCGAATAAGAGGCCTTCTTTCCCATCTTCTCTGGGACCCATTTCAAAAACGATATCGGCAAATTTACCTTTACCCCCTGTTTGTTTTTTGTACACTTCTTTGTGTTCAACCAGTTGGGTTACGTTTTCTTTATAAGCCACTTGAGGCGCACCCTGGTTAATCTCTACCTTAAACTCACGTTTAAGTCGGTCGATGATGATTTCGAGGTGCAACTCGCCCATACCACGAAGTACAGTTTGGCCTGTATCTTCATCGGTATGTACCCTAAGGGTAGGGTCTTCTTCGATTAACTTAGCAATGGCCATTCCTAATTTATCTACATCGGCCTGTGTTTTGGGCTCGATGGCATAACCGATTACGGGATCGGGGAATGTCATTGATTCTAATACAATTTTATGTTTTTCGTTTACCAAGGAGTCGCCTGTTTTGATATCTTTAAAACCTACTCCAGCTGCAATATCACCGGCCTCTGCAACATCTATTGGATTTTGCTTGTTGGAGTGCATTTGCATTAAACGAGAAATACGTTCGCGCTTACCGGTACGGGCATTATATACATAAGAACCTGCTTCTAATTTACCTGAATACACTCTGAAAAAGCAAAGCCTACCTACAAAGGGGTCGGTAGCAATTTTAAATGCCAAGGCTGAGAAAGGTTCCTTTACATCGGGTTTACGAATTTCTACCTCTTCGGTATCGGGGTTGGTTCCTTCAACGGGGGGCAAATCGAGTGGCGAAGGCAAATACGCACAAACGGCATCGAGCATAGCTTGCACACCTTTGTTTTTAAATGCCGAACCACACATTACGGGAGAAAATGACATATCGATTACAGCTTCGCGAATCGCTTTGTTCATTTCGTCCACCGTAATGCTTTCGGGGTCTTCAAAAAATTTCTCAAGCAGGTGGTCATCGTATTCGGCCACCGATTCGATAAGTTTTTGGCGCCATTCTTCAACGGTATCTTTTAAGTCTTCAGGAATTTCTACTTCTTCGTAGGTCATTCCTTTGTCTTCTTCGTTCCAAACAATGGCTTTGTGTGTAATCAGGTCAACAACACCCTTAAAATCGTCTTCGGCACCAATGGGTATTTGAAGAGGTACAGGATTAGCACCTAGTTTATCTTTTATTTCGGCTACTGCTTTAAAGAAATCGGCTCCGGCCCGATCCATTTTGTTTACAAAACAAATACGAGGCACTTTATACTTATCTGCTTGTCGCCACACGGTTTCAGACTGAGGCTCTACACCAGAAACGGCACAAAAAAGCGCCACAGCGCCATCGAGTACACGTAACGAGCGTTCTACCTCTACGGTAAAATCTACGTGGCCGGGGGTGTCGATAATATTAATATCGTACTCTTTGGTATTGGGGGTTAGCTGCCCTTGTTGGGTAGGATATTTCCAGGAGGTGGTGGTAGCAGCCGAAGTAATGGTAATACCGCGCTCCTGCTCTTGTTCCATCCAGTCCATGGTGGCTGCCCCATCGTGCACTTCGCCTATTTTATGGCTTAAACCTGTATAGTACAGAATACGTTCTGTAGTAGTGGTTTTACCGGCATCGATGTGAGCCATAATGCCGATATTTCGTAGGTATTTTAAATCTTTAGCCATAATTAAAAACGGAAATGCGAGAAGGCCTTGTTTGCTTCGGCCATTCTATGGGTATCATCTTTTTTCTTAATAGATGCGCCTTCGCCCTTGGAAGCCGCAATAATTTCTGCTGCTAGTTTGTCGGTCATGGTTTTTTCGCCACGTTTACGGGTAAACTGGATTAACCATTTCATTCCCAACGATATTTTTCGGTCGGGCCGAACCTCCAGAGGAACTTGAAATGTGGCACCACCAACTCTTCTACTTTTTACTTCTACCGAAGGACTAACGTTGCTTAGTGCTTTTTTCCAAGTCTCAAGTCCATTCTCACCAGTCTTATTTTCTACCAATGCAATAGCATCGTAGAAAATAGAATAAGCAATACTCTTCTTACCATCAACCATAAGGTTGTTAACAAACCTGGTTACCAGGGTGTCACCAAACTTTGGATCAGGAAGAATATACCTCTTCTTAGGTTTAGCTTTTCTCATTTACTTTTTAAATTTTAAAATTACTTTTTAGGGCGTTTAGCACCGTACTTCGATCGTCTTTGAGTTCTGCCACTTACACCTGCGGTATCGAGGGCACCTCTAATAATGTGGTAACGCACACCGGGAAGGTCTTTTACCCTTCCGCCACGAATTAACACTATAGAGTGCTCTTGCAAGTTATGACCCTCGCCCGGAATGTAGGCATTTACCTCTTTACCATTGGTTAAGCGCACACGGGCAACTTTACGCATGGCAGAGTTAGGTTTTTTAGGGGTAGTGGTATATACCCTTGTGCAAACCCCTCTACGTTGAGGACAAGAATCTAGTGCAGGGGACTTTGACTTAGAAGTCAGCTTAGTTCTTCCCTTTCTTACTAATTGTTGAATAGTAGGCATCTATCTATCTTTTTAATACGAATTTGCGGCCTTCGCAAAATTTCGGACTGCAAAGATATAAAATTGAAATTTAGAATACAAAGGTTGTTAAAGATTTAGAGAAGAAATAAACGAGTGTTTGGGATAGCTCTGCTTCAACCTTTACTTGGGTGTAAAGATAACGGGTTTTAGCACCTTTGTAAAAGTTTAAACTTTGACAAAGGCAGATATCTTTAGGTGGCTCCTAGGGAGCTCGCTTATAATAAAATAGAGCTAATAGAACACACGAGGTTTAGTTCAGAAGAAGATAGCCTATAATAATTATTGGTGCAATCGCAATTTATTATGTTTATTTTCGATTACAATCGCAAATTGTTATGTTTTTTTGAATTGCAATACAACAGAAAAACTTGATTTAGTAAAAGGAACAACAAATACGCTATTGGCCTTTGAATTTAATTGAGGCATAAAGGCTAAAACCAAAATACCAAAAACATTTACACGAGCTTACCCAGAGGCTACCACCCATTTAGTATCCCCAGGAATCAGGAGGAGTTTTTAATGGGTTAAGTGGTGATTCACGAGACATGTACTGTGGGTTGGAAGAGCGATACAGATTTCTTTCTAAAACTTTGCTTCATTAGTCCTAATGAAAAAAAGAGTAACTCTGATGGTGCTAATATTTAATTTATGCTCATTACAATGAACAATATAATAGCATTTACGTTCATTACAATGAAAGTTTATTAGATTTGCAAGCATGGAAGTGCTATACAAAATACAGGAACAGCTATTAAAGGCAACTAAAGTCGGTTTGTTGCGCTATTTACATAGTCAAATTAATTGGAAAAATCGCTTGATTTCTATTGTAGGTGCAAGAGGAGTTGGAAAAACTACGTTGATGTTGCAATACATAAAACTACATAAGCAAAAGGATTTAATGTTATACGCTTCTGTTGAACATTTATATTTTTCCAATACTACGTTACTCGATTTTGCAGATGAATTTTACAACAGTGGTGGAAAGGTTCTTTTATTAGATGAAATTCATCAGTATAAGAATTGGGCAAGAGAGATAAAAGTGATTTATGATTCTTATCCTGAATTACAGATAGTTATTTCAGGCAGTTCTATCCTGGAAATTAATCAAGGAAATGCTGATTTGAGCAGAAGAATAATTTCGTACGAATTAAAAGGAATGTCTTTTCGAGAGTATATGAATTTTACTCAGAAAAAAAATTATAGCGCTATACCCTTAGATACAATTCTTACTAAAGCTAAAATTGACATAGATATTCCATTAAAGCATTTTAAAGATTATTTAAAACAAGGCTATTATCCTTTTTTGAAAGATGATCAATATCATATTCGTTTACAAGGAATTGTAAATAAAATTATAGACATAGATTTGGTTCGATTTATGGACTTGAAACCACATACAGCTCATAAATTAAAGCGATTATTATCCTTGGTTGCTCAACATGCTCCGTTTAAACCCAATATGGCTAAGCTCTCTGATTTAACAGAAATATCGAGAAGGTTACTGCCTGAGTATTTTAATTATATGGAAAGAGCAGGTTTAATTAACATGTACCATACACACGGAAAAAGTATCCGTACACTAGGCAAAGCAGATAAATTATATTTAAATAACACCAATTTGAGTTATGCAATTTCATTAACTCCAGACATTGGCTCAATACGAGAAACGTTTTTTATCTCGCAGTTATCAGTTTTGTTTGATATTACATTGCCACCCAAAGGCGATTTTTTGATTCACGATATTACGTACGAAGTTGGAGGAAAAAATAAAGATAACAAACAGCTAAAAGGGGTAGAAAATAGTTTTTTGGTAAAAGATGATATTGAAGTAGGCTATGGCAATATTATACCACTTTGGCATTTTGGATTTTTGTACTAACCTGAGTTGCTTTAGGTTTATTGGATAGAATGATTAGTTAGGGCTTTATCCAATTCAAAGTTACCCCTTGAGTTAGGTTTGTGGTTTTTACCTTAGGTAATCTTCTACAGAGGTAAAAATAAGGTGCGAAAACTATTGTTCTCGCACCTTATTAAATTTTATAAACAGATTTCCTGCCATCGGCACGGCAGGCTTTGCCATGCACCCAATGAGGTTAGAATTTACGCCTCACCCATAGCACCTCCAAAGTTCATTGGAAACTGAGGAGCATCGTTCGATTGCTTAATAGGGCCATGTGCCTGCTCATATTTTTGAATATTATCGCTTAAAGCACCCAGCAAACGTTTGGCGTGTTCGGGGGTAATAACCACCCTCGATTTTACCTTAGCTTTAGGCACCCCGGGCATCAGGCGTATAAAGTCAATCACAAACTCGCTATTAGAATGGGCAATCATAGCCAGGTTAGCATATACCCCTTCGGCTACTTCTTCCGAAAGTTCGATGTTAATTTGGTTTGGGTTTTGCCCTTTGTTTTTATCGTCTGCCATAGCTTAGCTTTCGGGTTGTACCGATTCGTTTTCTGTTACTTCCTCTACGGGGGCTTCTTCACCTTCAAAAGCAGCAAGTTCAGCCTTGTTGGCCACAAAAAGGTTTTCAAATTGGCGCTGTCCGGTACCGGCAGGTATCAGATGGCCAACGATTACATTTTCTTTCAATCCATTCAACTCATCGCGCTTACCTCTGATAGAGGCTTCGCTAAGCACTTTGGTAGTTTCCTGGAACGAAGCAGCCGAAATAAAGCTTTCGGTACCTAACGATGCGGCTGTAATACCCTGCAACGTAGGCTTAGACACGGCTGGTTGTGCCTGGCGGGCGGTTACAATTTTAGCATCTTTACGTTTTAAGGCCGAGTTTTCATCGCGTAGTTCGCGCGAAGTTACTAATTGGCCGGGGCGTAAATTAGTAGAATCACCGGCATCGGTAACTACATATTTATCTAAAATAGCATCGTTTTCCTCTCTAAAGGTAAATTTATTAACCAACGTATTGGCCAGGAAGGTAGTATCACCCGAATCCAGGATCATTACCTTTTGCATCATTTGGCTAACTATAGCTTCGATATGCTTATCATTAATTTTTACTCCTTGCAATCGGTACACTTCTTGTATTTCGTTAACAATGTAACGTTGTACAGCGGTAGGTCCTTCAATCGAAAGTATATCGTTTGGAGTAATGGCACCGTCTGATAGTGGCGTACCTGATTTTACAAAGTCGTTATCCTGTACTAATATGTGTTTAGATAGCGACACCAGGTAACGTTTTTTAACACCATCTTTCGATTCGATAAATATTTCGCGGTTACCTCGCTTAATACCTCCATAGGTTACTACACCATCAATTTCGCTTACAACAGCAGGGTTTGAAGGGTTACGTGCTTCGAAGAGCTCGGTTACACGAGGCAAACCACCAGTAATATCGCGCGATTTGCCCATGGTACGAGGAATTTTAGCCATTACCTGTCCGGCTTTTAATTTATCGCCATGTTCAACGGCTAGGTGCGCCCCCACCGGTATGTTATACCCTTTGGTTTCGTCTTTGCCATTAATAATAATAGATGGGTTTTTGGTTTTATCCTTGGTATCGATTATTACTTTTTCACGGTGTCCGGTTTGCTCATCGGACTCCTCTTTGTAGGTAACATTTTCGATAATCGACTCAAACTCTACTTTACCATCGAACTCGCTAAGCAATACTGCATTGTACGGATCCCAGTAACACATTTGGTCGCCTTTACTTACGCTATCGCCTTCTTTTACGGTAATAAACGAGCCATAAGGCACGTGATTACTTATGAGTACCTGCTTGGTTTTAGGGTCGATAATTCGAATTTCACCGGTTCGACCCATCACTACATTTACCTTAGCACCATCGGGGTCGGTGGTAGCTATGGTTCGCACACCGTCAAACTCAAGCTTACCATCAAATTTAGCAATAATTTGAGC
>JALWRJ010000088.1 GCA_026994125.1 Cyclobacteriaceae bacterium
ATTAATACCCGGTATGCAAGTTCAGGTGGAAACCAATAACGGGCCTACCATTGCTATGGTTATTCAAATTGAGGGCGAAGAGGTAACACTCGATTTAAACCACCCCCTGGCCGGTGTAACCCTTAACTTTGATGTAGAGGTGATGGATGTAAGGCAGGCTACCGATGAAGAACTGGAACATGGCCATGTGCATGGAGCCGGAGGGCACCAACACTAAACCTTTTTAAACGATTTGCGTAAATAATGATTTTAAACTTAAACAATAAAGTGATGAAAAAGTTAATTGTAGCCATTTTTATGGCATTTATAGTGGCCGGATGTGCTTCTGTAAAAGTATCTTCGGATTATGACACCACGGTTGATTTTACCCAATACAAAACTTTTGAATACTTTGGTTGGGCAGAGGAAAGTAACAAAATTTTAAACCAGTTAGAACAAGAGCGCATTGAAGCTGCCTTTGGTGCTGAGTTAAAAAAACGAGGATTACAAATTGTAGAGAAAGGCACAGGAGGCGACTTAATTGTAACTTTGTATGTAGTTACCGAGCAAAAAACATCTACAACAGCTAATACCACCACCATGGGTGGTGTGGGCTATGGTGGCTTTTATGGGTATGGTCCTGCTTACGGTTGGGGTGGTAATGTAGCACATTCTACTACCACCTATTCGCAGCACGAATACACTGTAGGTACCTTAATTATAGATGTATATGATGCCAAAGAAAAGAAATTGATTTGGGAAGGCGTTGGCACTGGTACCGTTAAGGAGGCAAAATCGCCCGAAAAGCGACAGGAAAACATTGAGTATGCCGTAGCTAAAATAATGGAAGCATATCCTGTAAAGCCTGCCGGGAACTAACGTTTAAATTTTTAGCAATCATTTATTGGTGCGCTTCTTGTTCCAAAAGTTGGTCAATCACTTTTGGGATATCAAGCGCATCAATTTTTTTAACTACTATTTTTTTATCCTTGTCCAAAATATAAACAGTAGGGGTAGAGCGCACATCGTAAAAGTATTTAACATAAGTTTGGCTATGTAAATCGGCCAGGTTTATCCAGGCTAAATCGTTTAGTTTGATAAAATCTTTCCATTTTTTTTCATCGGTTCCGGTGCAAATACCCAATATTTCTACTCCTTTGGATTGCAATTCAGGATACTGTTCGTATAAAACAGGTGTTTTGCGTTGGCAATGCCCGCAATCGGGATCGTAAAAATAAAGCACCGTAAACCGGGCGTTAATATCGCGTAAATTAACCTCGTTGCCCAGGGTGTCCCACAAGCTAAGCTCAGGCGCATCGTTACCAATAAAATTGGGTTTAATCATATTCATCCGTTGGCGTAATTTTTCTAAGGTTTCCCGGGTAGTCCATTCATCGGCTTGCCCTGTAAGGTAGTAGGTTTCAACAATATGCACAAACACCTTATCAAAATCAATTACAGGCGATGCTTCGTATTTATTAATTAAGGTAATTAGTAAATACCGAAAAGCTTCGTGGCTGCGCTTAGCTTTAGCAATTAACCCATCCACTTCCTTAATCACAGAGTCGGAGCGTTGAATAACTACATCATCTAGGAATTCTTTAATTTTAGCATCCAGCAAAGGCGTACGAAGCAGGCCGGGGTCGGTAATATCTATATTATCCCAATAATGGTTTTTGTAATATAAATAGTTGAACAGTTTTTTATCGGTTACCGAATCGGGAGCTTCCGGTACTTCGGGGGTTTGCATTAACCTTATTATTTTTTCGAGCATGGTACCGGGGTAGGCTTTAGCCAGCTCCTTTTGATAAGCTACCACTTGCTTATTTAGTTTCGATAATTCTTCATTTAGTTTTACCTTTTCCGTTTCATTGTTTGTGCTGTCGTAGCGGTTTAATAACGCTTTGCTTTGCTTGCGAATGCTGCTTGTAAAGGCTTGTAGTTTATAAAAACCTTCGTTGGTTGGACTGTGGGTTATGTGTGCACTTTCTACAAAATCGGGGGGCGTTACCTCCATATTAAATTGTTGTTCGCCAATTAAAAACTCAAAATAATAATTGGGGCTGTAATAAAAATATATTCCCGAAGTAAGGGGTTGCGCTCCGGTAAACAGTACATGGCCATTTACTACCTTGGCCGTGTCGTCCAGGTAGCGGTTGGTGGCAAAGTGATGCCCAAGGTAGGCTACCGTATCGGTGGTATTGTTTATTTTTATGTCGATGGCATACCCTTGCGCATGTAACCATTGAGGCAATACCAGGAAACAAAAAAATGTAAATTTAAAATAGCTTAAAAATGGTGTTTTGTTCATTTGTTTTGTTTTTTTAAGAATGTTACAGCATGGTAGCTAAATTTTTAAGATACTGTTGCTCGTTTTTACCCCTTAATTAAGTTAAAAAAAACCTTTGCTCTTGGTGGCTGCCTCCTCCATTAATTCATGGGCAAAATGCTTGCCAAGGTAGCTATCAATAATAGCATGCGCTATGTAAAGCAAAGGAGTTAGCACAATAGCTACCACAAATTTATATAGGTAGTTAATAATACCCACAGCTACTACCATTTTTAGGCTCCAGGGTGGGTTGCCAAATACATAAAAAGCAATAAACAACACCACAAAACTATCTACCAGTTGCGATATCAGGGTAGAACCCGTTGCACGTAACCAAATTTTTTTATCTCCGGTTAGTTTTCTTAATTTTTGAAACACAAATACATCTAATAACTGGCCTAAAAGAAAAGCAACCAGCGAGCCAATGATAATGCCGAGCCCCTGCCTGAATATTTTAGTATAGGCATAATTTATGTTAAACGGGTTGCCCAGGTGGTCGGTACTGTTAATAGTCAACCAAAAAGGAGCCGGTGGTAAGCTGGTAACTACGGCAATTACCACAAACACATAAATAATTAAAATTACGGTAAGGTAGGTAATGCGTTTTACCCCTTCTTTGCCAAAATATTCATTAATAATATCGGTGGTTACAAAAACCACAGGCCAAATAATGGCACCTGCTGTAAGGTTAAAATCGAGCACGAAATCGCCAAATACAGGTAGTTGAGCAGGAGCAAACCCTAAACTGGCTTCGCCCGAAAAAATTTTTACACCAATGAGTTCGGCCACTACGGCATTGGTAATAAAAATGACGGCCAGCACTAAAAATAAGTTGGTTTTCTTTTTATGTAAAGTAGTTGCCTTAGCCATAATTACTATTCAATAGTAAATGTTTTTCCTTCCAAGGCAAGGTAACTTTCTTTAAAAATTTTTCTTGCCTCCAATTCAAGCGGGCTTAAATCTTTATAACGGGCCGAAAAGTGCCCGAGCAACAGGGTGTTTACATGTGCATTTTTGGCCAACCGTGCTGCTTGTGAAGCCGTTGAATGAAAAGTGTTGCTGGCACGCAATTCGTTTTCATCTAAAAACGTGGCTTCGTGGTACAATAGATTTACCTTGTGCAGTATGTGCTTTAGTTCGGGTATGTGAGCTGTGTCGGAGCAATAAGCATACGATTTTTGCGGGAGCGGAGGTATGGTTAAATCCTTGTGTTTGTATAATAGCTTGCCGGCATCATTGTAAATATCTTCGCCCTTTTTAAGGGAGCCAATTTGTGCCAGAGTAAGGTTGGGAGGCAGCTTAGCTTTATTAAACCGGATAGGGTGGGGTTTTTCTCGAAATAAAAACCCCATACAAGCTATGCGGTGGTTAAGCGGTATGGTGCTTACGGTAAGTTGCCTGGTTTCAAAAATAACTTCATGTTGTTTTTCATCGGTGCTATGAAACCGCAACTCGTACTTTAGGGTGGTATCAGAATACTTAAAGTGTGAAACCAGGATATCCTGTAAACCTGCCGGGCCAAATACATCGAGGGCTTTGGTACGCCCTTGCAAGTGCATAGAGGCCAGCAAACCGGGCAAACCCAGGTAATGGTCGCCATGCAAATGGCTTATAAAAATAGCGTTAATTTTTAAGGCACTAAGCTTGTAGTTTTTAAGTTGATTTTGAGTGGCTTCGCCACAATCTACCAAATAACGCGAGTTTTTATACTGAATGTATTGCGATGTATGGTGCCTTCCATAGGCCGGAATGGCCGAATTTGAACCTACAATGGTAACCTGAAAGGCCAATTTATTCTTCCTCCCCGCCTTTTATTTCATTCTCAACCTCGTGCATAAAAACAGCATCTATGGCTTCTTCTACCGTAGGTAAAATGGTTAATACGCCATCGAGTTGCGAAATTTTAATTAGTTTAAGTGTGTGTTCCGATAGGGCGGCCAATACAAATAACCCCCCTTCTTGCTGGATGGTACGGTTGCCTACCAACAGTGAACTTAAACCCGATGAATCGGTATAATTTACTTCGGACAAATCGAGAATGATATTTTTTACACCCTCGGCACTTAAGGTAATAAGTTCCGTTTTTAAGGCCGGAGCCAACAGTGAATCTAACTTGGGTTCGTGTAATTTAAATACACAGTATTTTTCTTGTTTATCTATGGTGTATTTCATGTGCTTAAATTTAAATTTCTGTGCCTAATGTACAGAACAATATTTGTAAACGGTAAATGTAAATATTAGTTGGCAAAAATACATAGGGTCCGTTGAAAAACACTTCATGCTACTGTAAACTTAGGGTGGTATTGTGAAAATGTAAGATGTGAGATATGAAATGTGAGATATGAAATGTGAGATGTGAGATGTGAAATATGAAATATGAGATATGAAATATGAGATATGAAATGTGAAATGTTGAAGAACCAACACCAACACCCTACACCACCTATTGCGATGCAATCCAAATGCGAAGGTTGGTTTCAATGCGCGATTCGAGTTGTTTTGTTGGCGCTTTTACAAAGGGCTTTCCTGTAAAGTGTTCGTATAGCTCAATGTAGCGGTTGCTGATGTCTGAAATCTTAGCATCCGTCATTTTAGGAATTTTTTGCCCTTCCAGGCCTTGAAAACCCTCAGAGATAAGCCACTGTCGTACAAACTCTTTTGAAAGTTGCTTTTGTGGTTCGCCTTTTTGTTGTCGCTGTTGGTAGCCATCGGCATAAAAGTAACGCGAAGAATCGGGCGTGTGAATTTCATCAATTAGATAAATGGTATTGTTAAGCTTGCCAAATTCGTACTTAGTATCTACTAATATAAGCCCTTGTGCTGCGGCCATTTCGGTGCCTTTGGCAAAGAGTTGCCGGGTGTAGTTTTCTAATTGAGTGTATTCGTGCTCACTTACCAAGCCCTTCGTTAGTATTTCTTCCCTCGAAATGTCTTCATCGTGGCCTTGGTGTGCTTTAGTGGTAGGAGTTATAATAGGGGCAGGCAATGGGTCGTTTTCACGCAGTCCATCGGGCAAAGCTACTCCACAAATAGATCGTTTACCCGATCGGTACTCGCGCCAGGCATGGCCGGCCAGGTAGCCCCTAATTACCATTTCAACGGGGTAGGGTTCGCAACGCAAACCTACCGTGGCATTGGGGTCGGGGGTGGCCAGTAGCCAGTTAGGTACAATATGTTTAGTGGCTTCCAGGTTGGCGGCCGCAATTTGGTTAAGCACCTGCCCTTTGTAAGGTATAGCTCTTGGTAAAACCACATCAAAGGCCGAGAGGCGGTCGGTGGCTACCATTATCAGGTAGTTGTTAAATGAATACACATCGCGCACCTTACCTCGGTAAAAGTGGGTTTGGCCGGGCAGTGTAAAATTTGTTTCCTTTAAGGCTTCCATGTGTTAAGAGGTTAGTGTTTTGCAGTTTTTACCAACCGGCCTTGTTGGTAGGTTTTAGTAGATGTTAGTTTGCCGCTTTTATCGAAATACTTCCATTCGCCTACCTTTTTGTTGCCCCCGTATTGGCCTTGTGTTTGCACCAATCCATCGGCATAATAAGTGGTGGCCGGCCCATGTTTTTTATCCGATGTATAGGTAGTAACCGATTTTAGTTTTCCATTTTCGTAGTATTCTTTGGCTTTACCCACACGCCTGTTTCCCTGGTAAGGTGTTTCTTTGGCTATGCTTCCGTTTTCAAAATACCAATAATGTACTCCTGTTTGCAATCCGTTTTGGTAAAATGCTTTTTCTTTAACCTGTCCGTTTCTATACCACCAGGTTTGTTCGCCTTCGGGCTTACCATTTACTGTATAGGTTTTGCTTTCGGGCTTGCCATTTGGGTAATAGGTAGTTACATCACTGTCTTTTTCGTCATTCGAAAAATGCCCTTCCATTTGTAGGGTGCCATTATCAAAATATGCAGTGTTTTTGCCAATTTTATAGCCGTTAGCATACTTAAATTTGTGTTTAAGCTGCCCATTATCGTACCAGGCCAGGTTAGTGCCGTTGAGCTTTCCATTAATAAACTCCCCTTCTATCAATTTTTGTCCCTGGGCATTATAAGTGGTAAACGAGCCTGATTTTTTACCTCCTTGGTTAGTGGCTTGTGTATCTATTTGCCCATTGGGGTGGTAGGTGGTAAAATGGCCTTCCAGTATGCCGTCTTTGTAATACTCTTCAGTTTTTAGCTGTCCGCTGGGGTAGTAGGTTTTGGCAACCCCATTTACCTTGCCATTTACATAGGTTTGTTCTTTACGTACATTGCCATTTTCAAAGTACTCAATAATTTTTCCATTGGGTTTACCCTGTTTAAATTCGGTTACCGATTTTAAACCTCCTTGCGGGTAATAAAGTTTAAGGGGGCCTTCCAGTTCGTTCTCCTTAAATTGCCCTTGTTGCAAAAGAGTTCCTTCTTCGGTAAAAACTTTTACCTCTCCATTCTTTTTTCCTTCTGCAAAACGGAGCAATTGCTTTACCTTTCCGTTGGGGTAATAGCTGGTAAACGTGCCTGTTTTATTGCCTACTTTAAATTGGCCTACCACCTCTTTGTTACCATTTATGTCGTATTTTACATAGGGGCCATCAATGGCATTTTTATCTCCATTAAGTAGGGTGTACACCTCGTTTACATGTTGCTTTTCTTTATCGTAATAGGTTTTAACCTCTACCCGCTGTTGTGCCCATAGGGTGGTTCCGGTTAAAATAAAGCAGCAAACTGCAAAAAACTTAGTCATATAAAAAAGGTTTAGCAAGTTCGTTGTATGTAATCACAACGAACTTGCACCCTACTGTATTATAATTTTTCGATAACGATGGCCGAAGCGCCCCCGCCACCATTGCAAATGCCGGCAGCTCCGTAACGCCCTCCTTTTTGGTGAAGCACATTGGTAAGAGTGGTTATAATGCGGGCACCGGATGCGCCTAGTGGGTGACCCAGCGAAACGGCTCCTCCAAACGTATTAACCCGTTCGGGGTCTAAGTTCATTTCCTTTGTATTGGCTAAGGCTACTACCGAAAAAGCTTCATTAATTTCGTAGTAGTCCACTTCCTCTTTGCTTATGCCGGCATTTTCAATGGCTTTGGGCAGGGCCAGTGCAGGGGCTGTTGTAAACCAAATGGGGTCTTGAGCGGCATCGGCAAATCCGGCAATTCGAGCAATTGGTTTAATACCCAACTCTTCGGCTTTTTCTTTGCTCATAAGCACAAGTGCCGAAGCTCCATCGTTTATGGTAGAAGCATTGGCGGCTGTTACGGTTCCTTCTTTTGAAAACACCGGACGGAGCCCTGGTATTTTCTCAAATTTTACATTTTTAAATTCTTCGTCTTCGGTAATTAGTTTTGGCTCGCCTTTGCGTTGAGGTACTTCTACCGGAACAATTTCATCATTAAACAACCCTTTTTGCCAGGAGTCGGCCGAGCGTTTGTAGGAGCTTATGGCGTACTCATCCTGTTCCTCGCGCGAAATGTTCATTTCTTTGGCTGTATTATCGGCACAGTTTCCCATTGGGAAATCGTAGTAGGCTTCCCACAGGCCGTCTTTAGCGAGGCCATCTACCAATTCGCCATTGCCATATTTATACCCATAGCGCGCTTTAGGTACGTAGTAGGGTATGTTCGACATGCTTTCCATGCCTCCGGCTACCACAACGCTGTTTACACCCAGCATAATGCTTTGTGCCCCCAGCATAACCGATTTCATGCCCGAGGCGCATACTTTATTTATGGTGGTACATGGTACATTATATCCAATACCGGCTGCTACGGCTGCTTGCCGAGCCGGAGCCTGCCCCAGGTTGGCCGAAACTACATTGCCCATAAAAACTTCGTTTACCCATTTAGGAGCTACACCTGCTTTTTCTAAAGCCCCTTTTATGGCGGTGGAGCCAAGTTGAATGGCGGTTAACGAACTTAAACTACCCCCAAAACTCCCGATGGGCGTACGTATGGCTGA
>JALWRJ010000089.1:0-6994 GCA_026994125.1 Cyclobacteriaceae bacterium
GGGTAAATCTTTAATTAGTGCTACTTCATCTTGCGCTAAAATATGGGCTTCGGTAACCAAGCCCAAAAATTGACCCTGGTGTACCACGGGCAATTGGTTGCATCTAAACTCATCCATCCACATCATTGCATGGGCGGTAGAATCCGTTAATTTTAATGACGGAATTAGTTGGTTAATGAGTTCAAACGCCAGCATGCTCTTGGGTTAATAAATAATTGGCCAAAATTTCGTTAAATGCATCGGGTTGTTCCATCATGGGAGCATGGCAGCAATAATCAATAAACTTAAGTTCTGAATTAGGAATAAGTTTATTGAACTCGTGTGCCACGGCCGGAGGGGTAATGGTATCGTTAAGCCCCCAAATTAAAAGGGTAGGTGCTTTAATCTGGGGTAGTTTACTTGCCATATTATTGCGCTGTGCCGAACGTGCAATGGCTATAATACGAAGTGTTTTTTGAGCACTTTTTAAGGTATCAAACACTTCTTTTACGTATTTTTCGGTTACGGTATTGGGGTCGTAAAAAGTGTAGCCCACACGTTCTTTTACATAATCGTAGCTCCCTCTTTTAGGAAAAGAACCGCCCATAGAGTTTTCAAACAAACCTGAGCTACCGGTTAAAATGAGTTTATCTACTTTTTCGGGGTTATCCAAAATATAGGCCAACGCCACATGCCCGCCCAGTGAATTACCCATAACTACCATATTAGTTAGTTCGAAGGCATTAACAAACTCGGTTACAAATTCGGTTACCCCTTCTACGCCCGATTTCTTAATGGGTAAAGTGTAAATAGGCAGCATAGGAATAATAATACGGTAGTGTTGCGAAAACTTTTGAACCACTTTTTCCCAATTGCTCAATGCTCCAAACAGCCCATGTAGTAACAGGAATGTTTGGCCTTCGCCCTCATCTATATAACTAAATCCATGTTTTTCTTTAAGCTCCATATACTTGGGGGTAGATCTACCAAATTAATACAACTTATTAAATTAACCTATTTATTTAACTACCGGAATCGTTGATTAGTTCTTTTAACCCCTCAAAGATATCTGATAGAGCCGGAATTATACCATCGAGTTTAGCAGCAAAAGCAGGAGCCACAGGTTGTACATAGCCGTAAAGCACAGAATTTTGCTGCCACTCGGCAGGAGGTTGTAAACTAAACACACTACCTACCCATAAAGCCGCAGACACCAAAAAAGCCCACATGAGTGCTCCGATAAACGCACCTGCCAGTTTATCAATACCACCTAATAAAATCATGTGCACAAACTTTTTTAATAGCTTACCCAACAGATTTACACCAAATACTACGGCCACAAAGATACAAATAAAGGCCAACACAGGCAGCCATTTACCGGTAAGCCCAAATTGGTTTAGCAATAACGATACCGCCCAGTTTAAAAAGTAAAACCCGCCAAAAACCCCTAATACCAATGCCAGTAGCGATACTACACTTATAATAAACCCTTTGCGAAAACCTGTAAAAGCACCGGCCAAGATGGGTACAATTAAAATAATATCTAGTGTATTCACCTTAGTTTACTAATAATGCTCTTACCAGGGTCGAAATTTTTCTACCATCGGCCTTGCCTGCCAATTGCTTGGTAGCCACTCCCATTACCTTGCCCATATCAGCTGGACTGGTGGCTCCCACCTGGGCAATGATACCCGCCAGCACTTCTTTAAGTTCAGCTTCTTCCATTTGCTTGGGCAGGTAACGGGCTATAATTTCGTATTCAAACAATTCTTTTTCGGCCAGGTCTTGGCGGCCTTCCTTCTTAAAAAGTTCGCCACTTTCTTTGCGTTGCTTGGCTGCTTTCATCAAAATTTTCATTTCAGCTTCTTCCGTGAGTTCTTCAGCCGCACCTTTTTCTGTTTCGGCTAACAGAATAGCGGATTTAATACTGCGCAAAGCTGTTAATTCTTCCTTTTTTTTAGCCAGCATGGCTTGCTTTATATCCTCATTTATTTTTTGCTTCAAACTCATGGTTATCATTTTTTAATCTTAAAATCTCTAACTTGCAACAAAAATAGGAATTCTATTGATATGGCAACCCGTTTAAGCGTGAATGTAAATAAAATTGCCACCTTACGCAATGCGCGAGGAGGCAACAACCCTAATGTAGTACAGGTAGCTCAAGATTGCGAACAATTTGGTGCTCAGGGAATTACCGTGCACCCCAGGCCTGATGAAAGGCATATTACCTACCAGGATGTGCTGGACTTGAGCTCGGTAGTAAGTACCGAATTTAATATTGAAGGCTACCCCGACCAACGCTATATGGATTTGGTACTAAAAGTAAAACCCACCCAAGCCACCTTAGTACCCGACCCTCCCGGGGTGCTAACCTCAAATGCCGGTTGGAATACCCTTACACATCAGGATTTTTTAACAGATGTTTTGAGCGAATTGAACCGCCAAGGCATACGAACCTCAGTTTTTGTAGATACCCAACCAGCCCATATTGAAGGAGCGGCTAAAGCAGGTAGCAAGCGAATAGAACTTTATACTGAACCCTATGCCAAACAATATGCTCAAAACAAAGCCGGGGCGGTAGCTCCCTTTGCGCAGGCGGCTAAACTTGGTCATTCGTGTGGGTTGGCTATTAATGCCGGCCACGACCTTGACTTGCAGAACTTACACTATTTTGCCCTGCATGTGCCTTACCTGAGCGAAGTTTCGATTGGGCACGCCCTTATTTGCGATGCCCTGTATTACGGGCTCGAAAATACCGTGCAGATGTACCTAAACAAACTAAATTTTTAACGCTATGCAATTGCATTTTACCCAAATGGGTGCCGGCCAAACCCTGCTTATTTTACACGGGCTGTTTGGTGCTTCGGATAACTGGATTACCATTGGCAGGCAGTTGTCCAACTCCTTTTCGGTATATTTAATTGACCAGCGAAACCATGGCGCCTCGCCACACAGCACCCAGTTTACATACCATGCCATGGCACAAGACATTAAAGAGCTTATGGAGGCAGAAGGTATAACGCAAGCCATGGTAGCCGGGCATTCTATGGGTGGCAAAACCGCCATGTTGCTGGCCACTACCTATCCTGAGTTGGTGCAAAAATTAGTGGTAATAGATATAGCTCCCAAAGCCTACCCGGTGCATCATAATACTATTTTAGCCGGTTTGAAATCTATAAATTTAGCAACAATAAGTTCGCGAGGAGAGGCCGATGCCGCCCTGGCAGCCTATGTTCCTACAGTAAACATACGGCAATTTTTACTTAAAAATTTAAAACGAACCCCCAATGGTTTTTCCTGGAAAATAAACTTGGATGTAATTAGTGCTAACATTGAAGAAGTGGGAAAGCCTTTGCCAGCCGAAGCACGATTTGCAAAACCCACGTTGTTTATACGTGGAGGGGTTTCGAACTATATAGATAAAGAAGAGGACATGCCCTTAATATTAACTCATTTTCCACAAGCCAAACTTGTAACCATAAAAGGAGCCAGCCATTGGGTGCATGCCGAAAAACCTGCTGAGTTTTTAGCGATACTCGAAGAATTTTTAATGTAATGAAGAAAAAAGGTACTATTTATTTAATTCCATCGGTAATTGCCCCACAAACAGCCCAAAGCGTACTTGCCCCACAAGTGCTGGCGGTAGTAAAAAACACCAGGCATTATATTGCTGAAACTATTAGGGAAAGCAGGCGATTTATAAGCAGCTTAGGGTTAGGCCTAACCATAACCAACCTTGATTTTACACAAGTAACAAACAACACCCCGCACCAGGAAATAAAAGCCAGCCTGGAACCTGCCATGCAAGGGCATGACATTGGGGTACTATCGGATGCCGGATGCCCCGGAGTGGCCGACCCGGGGGCGCAAGTAGTGGCCTTAGCCCATAAAATAGAGTTGCAGGTAGTCCCCCTGGTGGGGCCCTCATCGTTGCTGCTTGCCTTAATGGCCTCGGGGTTTAATGGGCAATCGTTTGCTTTTAATGGTTACTTACCTATTGATACCAAGGCCGCTCGCCATGCCCTGTTAAGCTTTGAAAAAATGGCACGCAAGCAAAACCAAACACAAATGTTTATTGAAACACCTTACCGCTCGGATCGAACCCTGGCTTTACTCTTGCAAACACTTGGTGCCGAAACCAAACTTTGCCTGGCCAAAGACATTACAGGCACGCAGGAGTTTATAAAGACTAAAACTGTGGCTGCCTGGCGAACCTCCACACCCCAAATTGGTAAGGCACCTACAGTTTTTCTATTTTTACCCTAATGTTTATCCTAGGGTTTCATTAGATTTGCGCCCTTAAACAATTTAAAGAATGCCTTATTTATTTACCTCCGAATCTGTATCAGAAGGCCACCCCGATAAAGTAGCCGACCAAATTTCCGATGCCCTCATCGACTACTTTTTAGCCTTTGATCCAGACTCAAAAGTTGCCTGCGAAACCCTGGTAACTACCGGGCAGGTAGTGTTGGCCGGTGAAGTAAACACCAATACTTATTTAGATGTGCAAAGCATTGCACGCCAGGTAATTGCCAACATTGGTTACACCAAAAGCGAGTATATGTTTGAGGCGCACTCATGCGGCATTTTATCGGCTATCCATGAACAATCGAGCGATATTAACCAAGGAGTTGATCGTAAGGTAGCAGGAGATTTTGAGAGCAAAGCAGACGCCCAGGGTGCAGGAGACCAGGGAATGATGTTTGGCTATGCCACCAAAGAAACTGAGAACTATATGCCTCTCGCGCTAGACTTATCACATAAAATTTTACAAGAGTTAGCCGCCATTCGAAAATCAGGCGATAAACTTACCTATTTACGCCCCGATGCCAAATCGCAGGTAACTATTGAATACAACGATGACAATACACCGGTACGCATAGATACCATTGTGGTATCGACCCAGCACGATGACTTTGCTCCGGATGAGGAAATGCTTGCCACCATTAAAAAAGACATTATTGAGTATGTAATACCTCGTGTAAAAGCCGGTTTATCCCCCCAGATACAGGCCTTGTTTAACGATGATATTCAATACCATATAAACCCAACCGGAAAGTTTGTAATTGGTGGCCCACATGGCGATACCGGCCTAACAGGTCGTAAAATTATAGTAGATACCTATGGTGGCAAGGGGGCTCATGGTGGAGGCGCTTTTAGTGGTAAAGACCCCAGCAAAGTAGATAGAAGTGCTGCCTACGCCACACGGCACATGGCTAAAAACCTGGTAGCTGCCGGAGTATGCGATGAGGCTTTGGTGCAAGTATCGTATGCCATTGGTGTGGCACAGCCCTGTGGCCTATTTGTAGAAACCTATGGTACAGCCCGAGCCAAAGACGAGCAAGGCAATGTTTTAACCGATGGTGAGATTGCCCAAAAATTATCCAAATTGTTTGATATGAGGCCTTATGCCATTGAACAACGGCTTAAATTGCGCAACCCCATTTATAGCGAAACCGCAGCCTATGGCCACATGGGCCGCACACCTAAAACTGTAACCAAGGTATTTGAAAATGCCGGCCAAAAAGCCGAGGTTGAGGTTGAGTTGTTTACCTGGGAAAAACTTGACTATGTAGATGCCATTAAGGATGCCTTTAAACTGAGTTAGCCTTTACAGGGTAACAATGCAATCAAAAAATGATTGCTTATAGGCTTTGCCTAGTGGAATTTGAACACTATTTAGCATTATATACCCATCAAAAATAGACGATATATGTTCCAGGTTTACCAGGTAAGATTTATGCACCCGTACAATGCCGCTGGGTGCTAACTTTTCTTCAATGCTTTTGAGGGTATGGCTTACCATGAATTTTTCGGTAGCTGTATATACAAAGGCATAGTTATCAATGGCTTCAACATGGGTAATTTGGCCAGGCTCGATAGCCATTAACTGGTTTTTTATTTTAACAAATAATTTATTGGGCGTAAAGGTCTGTTTTTTATGTTTTGAGAAGGCCAGTTCCAGGTTAATTTTTAAATCCCGGTTTTCAAAAGGCTTTATTAAATAGGCCAGTGGTTGGGTGGCTTTTACTTGTTGAATGGTTTCATCATCAAAATGTGATGTAATGTACATAAATGGGATGTGGTGTTTTTTGTTAAGTAAGCTCCCTAACTCAATGCCTGTACGTTCGCCTTCCAGGTTAATATCAACCAAGGCCATTTGAGGCACTGATGTTCGAATAGCGGCCAGGGCTTCTGGTACACTTGCCGCAATACCATGTACTACATAACCATAGTCTTCGAGGGTAAGCGCTATATCATCAGCAATAATGGGCTCATCTTCAACAATTAAAATAGAGGGTTGGCTCATACCAGCTTAAATTTTTTCATGGTTATTGTACATGTAGTGCCTTGTTCATACGCATACGATACTTCGGCATCCAGCTTACGCGCCAACGAAGCTACTAATCTTTTTCCGTACCCTGTACTTTCGGGTGTAGTGGGCTTGCAGCCGCTACCGTTATCTTTTACTTCTGCAATAAGTACATCGCTTTGCCTGAACAACCTGAAATACAACACGCCTTGTTTAGTATCAAATGCATATTTTAGGGCATTAGTAACCCATTCGTTTAAAATTAAACCTAAAGGTATAGCGGTATCAATATCTAACCTAAGGTTTTCGATTTCGGATTTAAAGCTAACCTGTTCCCTGTCAAATCCATACATCTCAAACAAACTTTCAACAAGTTGAGCAATGTATCCGGGCATTTCAATACCGGTGAGGTTATCTTTTTGGTAGAGCTTTTGATGAATTAGCGACATGGCTTTTACCCTGCTTTTGCCTTCGTTAATAGCCTGGATGGCCTCTTGGTCGGCTACATACCTGGATTGCAAGTTAAGCAGGCTCGAAATAATTTGCAGGTTGTTTTTTACCCGGTGGTGAATTTCTTTTAAAAGCACTTCTTTTTCGGCCAACGATTGCGAAATAAGTGCATGAGCCTTTGATTTTACCCGAAATAAATAAAATAGAAAAATTAGGCCTATCCCACCCCCTACTACCAATACAATAAATAGG
>JALWRJ010000089.1:7004-8232 GCA_026994125.1 Cyclobacteriaceae bacterium
TAGGTTGCGCTGGTTTAAACTACGGCTGGAGGCCAACTGCAATTGCGCTATTTCGCGTTCCTTTTTCTCGGTTTGGTATTTGGTTTCCAAATTATGGAGTATGGTGAGGGTTTGGGTATTAATAAGCGAATCGCTGGTTGCAGCATACTTTAGCATATAGGCATAGGCCTGTTTGTGTTGCCCCAGGGCGGCCAGGGCTTTAGCTTTAGAAAGATAGAGCCTGTTGTAATATTCTAAACTATTCAGCTGAATGGCCATCTGCTCTACCTTATTACAGTAGCTAAGGGCTTTAGCCGGTTGGTTTTTCATTAAATAACTATCGGCTGTATTTTGCAACGCAATTATTTTAACTTCATTTTTTAATGGATTGGCTGCCTGGTTATCCAACAATTGGTTACAGTAGTACAGGGCGCTATCAGGGTTGTTTTTTACCAGGTAGTAGCTTGAAAAATCGAGGTACACGTTGTGCAACAAATACGCGAATCCATGCTGTTTGGCAATTGCTTTGGCTTGCTGCATAAGTACAAAAGATGAATCTCGTTTGTTTAAGTGGCTCAGCGCTACTGACATGTTGATTAAACTACCTGCTATGCCTTCATTATTGTTTCGATTTAGTTCTATTTGATACGATTTATAATAATATTCCAGTGCCTTTTCGTAGTTATCCTGGCTATTAAATAGTACGCCCAAATTGTTAAAGGTAGTTTCTAAACCCTGGCCTCCCAATTGCTCGCGTAACTTAATTACCTGCAAGTACAGGGTAATGGCCTTTTCGGTATCGCCCTTAATTTCATGAAGCATAGCCATCATTTCGGTAGAGGTAGCTATCCAGTAGGTATTGTTTAGTTGCCTGGCCAAGGCCAGGGCACGCTGGGTGTAAAACAATGAGGAATCGTATCTGTTCAACGAATATTCCCATGCTATATCGTTTAAAAGCCCTACTTGCTGCAAAGGCTGCTGTGCGGTATCCAGTTTTGCTTTTAACGATTTTATTACTTCGGGCTCCGGTTGGGCTACTACGTGCAATGCCATTAACCAAAAGGCCGGCACCCATAAGTACAGGGGTTTTATGTGTAGAAGTAAGATTTTCAAATACAGCGGGCAATACTTAGCCCACTAAATTACAGCTTGTTACTAATCTTTAAAAATTTAAGTGATTTATCCGGCAGATTAAAATTAAAAATACCTTCGATTTATGCCGTGGTTATTAAAAATCTCTAAATCCAAC
>JALWRJ010000090.1 GCA_026994125.1 Cyclobacteriaceae bacterium
GTATTACCGGGTCTATACCGGGCAATACTACATAAGAACCCAAACGGAAAATAATTAAAAACCCAATGGTATTTAAAATCCTAACCTTTAGGTCTTCAATAGAGAAAATGTGCTTTATGGTTGTAAAAAATTGTTTCATAAAATTTATACCGTTTCGGCTTTACCTCCGGCTGCTTCAATTGCTTTGGCAGCGGTTGCTGAAAATTTATGTGCAGTAACTTCTACTTTAGCTTTAAGCTCGCCCCTGCCCAACACTTTAATATTATCGTTTTTATCAGCTAAACCATGTTCTACAAAAAAGGCGACATTCATTTTTTTAGCTTTGGTTTTTTCGGCAATGGCCTGCAATGCGTCCAGGTTAATGGCTTTGTACTCCACCCGGTTAGGGTTGGTAAAGCCAAACTTAGGCACCCTGCGCTGTAAAGGCATTTGGCCACCTTCAAAACCTATTTTTCGCGAATAACCCGAGCGAGATTTAGCTCCTTTATGGCCACGTGTAGAGGTACCTCCACGACCTGAACCCTGGCCACGCCCAATTCTTTTTTTACTTTTAACAGACCCTTCTGCGGGTTTTAATGTATGTAATTTCATTTTTAAAGTTCTGTTACTGATACCAAATGGCCTACTTTTTTTACCATACCAGCAATTTGAGGTGTTAACTCAACTTCCACTGATTTGCTTATTTTTCCTAACCCCAACGCTTTAATGGTACGTTTTTGGTCGATAGGACGCTTAATTGTACTACGTACTTGCGATATTCTAACTTTAGCCATTGTATTAACCGTTAAAAACTGTTTCTAATGTTACTCCTCTTTGTTGTGCTACTGTATAGGCATCTCTCATTTGCATAAGTGCATCAAAGGTAGCTTTAACCACATTGTGTGGGTTAGATGAACCTTTAGATTTAGCCAGAACATCTTTTACTCCGGCACTTTCTAATACGGCACGCATGGCACCACCGGCAATTACTCCGGTACCGGGCGATGCAGGCTTAAGTAAAACCAAACCTCCACTGTATTTACCAATAGCTTCGTGGGGTACTGTATTTCGGAACAATGGCACTTTTACCAAGTTCTTTTTAGCATCGTCCACCCCTTTGGCAATGGCATCTACTACTTCGTTGGCTTTACCCAATCCGTAGCCTACTACTCCTTTACCATCGCCTACTACTACAATAGCCGAAAAGCTAAACCTACGCCCTCCTTTAACCACTTTGGCCACTCGGTTGATGGCTACCACTTTTTCGGTAAGCTCGATTTCGCTGGCTTTAATTGCTTTAATATTACTTTGTGACATAATTTCTTAAAATTTAAGGCCTCCTTCACGAGCACCGTCTGCCAATGCTTTCACTTTACCATGGTACCTGTACCCACTCCTATCGAACAGTATGGTTTCAATACCGGCTGATTTAGCACGTTCGGCTAATTTAGTGCCTACCTGCTTTGCATTTTCGATGGTGTTACCGGTTCCTAATTCCGAAGAATTGGCTGCTGCAATGGTATGTCCTTTGGTGTCGTCTATTAATTGCGCATATACTGCTTTATTGCTTTTAAACACCGAAAGTCGGGGACGTTCGGAAGTTCCGGCCAGTTTATTCCGGATACCTCTACGTATTCTTAATCTTCTATCTGACTTCGTAATTCTCATTGCATCAATTATTTAGCGGCAGTTTTACCTGCTTTTCTTCTAATTTCCTCACCAACAAACTTAACGCCTTTGCCTTTATAAGGTTCAATCTTACGTAACGACCTTAATTTGGCGGCTACCTGTCCAATAAGTTGTTTATCTATTCCTTCTAAGGTTACCACCGGGGCTTTTCCTTTGGGTGCTTCGGCCGAAACTTTAATTTCGGAAGGCACCTGAAAAATAATATTGTGTGAATAACCCAGGGTTAAATCTAATACATTACCTTGTACAGCAGCTCTGTACCCTACCCCTACAAGTTCCAGTTCTTTTTTAAATCCTTCGGATACACCCACTACGGCATTATTAAGCAGGCTTCGATACAAACCATGCAAAGATTTATGCCTCTTTTGTTCGGTTGGTCGCTTTAAAAGGTATGCTCCTTCTTGTTGTTCAAGCTCAAACTCGGCATCTATGGCTTGTTTAAGCTCCCCTTTAGGTCCCTTAATGGTAACTACTCCACCTTCTCGGGTAAGTGTTACACCGTCAGGGATACTAATGGGCTTATTTCCTATTCTCGACATTTGTCTTTTTGTATTAATAAACGTTACACAATACTTCGCCACCAACATTTTGCCTGGCTGCTTCTTTGTTGGTCATTACGCCTTTCGAGGTAGAAAGGATGGCAATACCCAACCCGTTAAGCACGCGTGGCATAGCATCTACACTGGCATATTTTCGTAAACCCGGCTTGCTTATTCTTGTTAAGCTAACAATGGCATTTTTTTTGGTGCTGGGGTTATATTTTAATGCGATTTTTATTTGCCCCTGGGTATTTACATCGTCTTCAAATTTATAGCTTTGTATAAACCCATTGGCATGTAATACCTTAGTCATTTCCCTTTTTAGTTTAGAAGAAGGGATATCAACGATTCTTTTATTGGCTTTAATCGCATTTCTAAGCCTTGTTAAGTAATCTGCTATTGGATCAGTCATTTTTATTCTACTTAAATTTACGGCCCGCTTTTTTGAAACGGGATGCAAAAATACAAGTTATTTTTTAATATTCAAAAGGTTATTTAAACCTTAGAAAATTGTTACCAGCTTGCCTTGGTTACTCCGGGAATTTTACCCTGGCTGGCCATTTCCCTGAAGGTAACCCTGGATATGCCAAATTTACGCATATAGCCTTTGGGTCGCCCGGTCATGCGGCAGCGGTTATGCAGCCTCACGGGAGATGAGTTACGGGGTAATTTATCGAGTCCAACGTAGTCGCCTGCTTCTTTAAGCGCTTTACGCTTAGCTGCGTACCTGGCTACTAGTTTTTCTCTTTTCCTTTCGCGCGCTTTGATGGATTCTCTTGCCATTGTTTAGTTTGCGTTTTTATTTTTAAAAGGCATACCGAACGCCTTTAATAATTCGTATCCTTCTTCATCGGTTTTAGCTGTAGTAACAATTGAGATGTTCATACCGCTAATTTTGTTTACTTTATCGATGCTAATTTCGGGGAAAATGATTTGCTCTTTAACTCCTAAGGTATAGTTGCCACGCCCATCAAATCCTTTTTCATTAATTCCTCTAAAATCGCGTACTCGGGGTAGAGCAACTGTCATTAGGCGGTCTAAAAATTCGTACATTTTATCTCCTCTAAGGGTTACCCGGGCACCAATAGGCATTTGCTCGCGCAGCTTAAAGTTAGAGATGGAATTTTTAGCCAGGGTTTGAACAGCTTTTTGCCCTGAAATTGCACTTAGTTCTTCGATACCCGCATCGATTAATTTTTTATCGGCTACGGCAGCTCCAATACCTTTATTGATGCTGATTTTCTGAATTTGAGGGACTTGCATAATAGATTTGTATTGAAACTTATCTTTCAATGCAGGAACAATCTCGTTCAGGTATTTGTCTTTTAGTCGAGGATTAGCCATTTTTTATAACGTCTCCGGTTTTTTTAGAATATCTTACGAGCTTACCGTTCTCGAGCTTTCTACCCACCCGGGTAGGGTTGCCAGAGGCGGGGTCAATCAACATTACATTACTAATGTGGATACCAGCTTCTGTTTTTACAATACCGCCTTCGGGGTTGGCAGCAGAGGGTTTATTATGCTTGGTTACAATATTTACACCTTCTACAATTACCCTGCTTTTGGCAGCGTTAACTTCAAGCACTACGCCTGATTTACCTTTTGCATTGCCGGCAATTACCTTAACGGTATCGCCTTTTTTTACATGCAGTTTGGGTTGTTTATTATATTTTCTTTCCATTGTTACAATACTTCAGGAGCCAATGAAACAATTTTCATAAATTGCTTTTCGCGCAATTCTCTGGCTACGGGTCCAAAAATACGGGTACCACGAGGTTCATCGTTAGGAGTAAGCAATACGGCCGCATTATCTTCGAAACGGATGTACGATCCATCTTTACGCCTAACTTCTTTTTTAGTACGTACCACAACGGCTCTGGAAACGGTTCCTTTTTTAAGGTTACTGCTGGACATGGCCGATTTTACAGTAACAATAATTTTATCACCTACCGAGGCGTATCGTTTACCGGTACCTCCCAACACGCGGATACAAAGCACTTCTTTGGCTCCACTGTTGTCTGCTACGCTAAGTCTTGATTCTTGCTGTATCATTATTATTTAGCCCTCTCGATTACTTCAACTAATCTCCAACGTTTGTTTTTGCTCAATGGGCGAGTTTCCATAATTTTTACGGTATCGCCAATACCACAGGTATTTTCTTCATCGTGCGCGGCAAACTTTTTGGTTTTATTAATAAATTTACCATACAAAGGGTGCTTAACCTTACGGTTAACCGCAACGGTAATGGTTTTATCCATTTTGTTGCTTACCACAACCCCGGTTCTTTCTTTTCTTAAATTTCTTGATTCCATTTTTCTAGTTCTCAAGTTTTTTAGCGGTCAAAGCGGTTTCCAGCCTGGCAATTAATTTTCGGGTAGCCCTTATTTTCATAGGGTTTTCGATGGGTGAAATGGCATGGGCAAATTTTAATTTTTGCATCACTTCACGTTCGCTTACCAACTTTTGTTTTATTTCTTCGACCGATAAGGCCTTAATTTCTGAATTTTTCATGTCCTAATCCTCCATATAATCGTTACGAACAGAAAACTTAGTGCTAATAGGAAGCTTTTGTTGCGCTAAACGCATGGCTTCTTTAGCTGTTTCTTTATCAATTCCACCTGCTTCAAACATAATGGTTCCGGGTCGTACCACGGCTACCCAATATTCGGGAGCTCCTTTACCTTTACCCATCCTTACTTCGGCAGGTTTTTTAGTTACGGGCTTGTCAGGAAAAATACGAATCCAAACCTGGCCTTGTCGTTTCATGGCACGTGTCATGGCAATACGAGCGGCCTCAATTTGGCGGCTGGTAATCCAACCTGCTTCGAGCGCTTTAATAGCAAAAGCACCAAAAGCAATTCTATGCCCACGCGAAGCAAGACCTTTAATTCTTCCTTTTTGCTTCTTTCTAAATTTCGTTCTTTTTGGCTGTAACATTATTTTATCCTTTTCCTACTAACAACTTTTCACTTTGTGCATCCCGTTAGCTGCCGGGCAGGCTAGCAGGCTGTTAACTTCTATTTCTTTCTATTATCTCTTCGGTCGCCACCTCTACGGCCCCCTCGCTTACCGCCTTGGTTTCCAGCTCCTATATTAGGCGAAAGGTCGCGTTTTCCGTAAACTTCGCCTTTAAATATCCACACTTTAATACCCAGGATTCCATACACGGTATCGGCTTCGGAAAGTGCATAATCGATATCGGCACGCAAAGTATGCAAAGGAATACGCCCTTCTTTATACTGCTCGGAGCGGGCCATTTCGGCACCACCTACCCTGCCGGATACTTTAATTTTAATCCCCTGAGCTCCTACACGCATGGCCGAAGCAATGGCTTGTTTCATGGCTCTACGGAAAGAGATACGGGCTTTTAATTGCTGTGCAATAGATTCGCCTACTAATTTGGCATCGAGCTCGGGGCGTTTAATTTCGAAGATATTAATTTGAACATCTTTATTGATGAGTTTTTTAAGCTCTTCTTTAATTCTGTCCACTTCGGCTCCGCCTTTACCAATAACTACTCCGGGTCTGGCCGTATGAATAGTTAAGGTAACACGCTTGAGGGTACGCTCTATTACAATTTTAGAGATACTACCTTTAGGAATACGTGCATTTACATACTTACGTATTTTTTGATCCTCAATTAGTTTATCAGCAAATGTATCGCCACCGTACCAGTTAGAATCCCAACCACGTACAATACCTAATCTTAGTCCTACAGGGTTAACTTTTTGTCCCATGCTATTTATTATTATCAGATTCGTTCGACTCCGCTGCCTCGGCAACTTGATTATTTAAGCTATCCACCACAATAGTTACATGGTTAGAACGCTTTCTTATTCGGTGCGCTCTTCCTTGCGGAGCAGGGCGTAAGCGTTTAAGCATTTTACCGCTGTCTACTTTAATTTCTTTAATATAAAGATCTGCTTCTTCGAGCTGCACGTCTTCGTTTTTGTTTTGCCAGTTGGCAATAGCGCTAAGTAAGAGTTTCTCTATTTTAGCAGCACCAACTTTGGGCTCAAACTTCAAAATACTCAATGCGTTGTTTACTTTTTGGCCTCGTACGAGGTCGGCAACCAAGCGCATCTTTCTTGGTGAAGTAGGTACGTTATTTAATTTAGCTATAGCCTCCATAATACTTACCTTCTACCTTTATCTTTTTTACTAATATGACCTCTGTAATTGCGTGTGGGTGCAAATTCGCCCAGCTTATGACCTACCATATTTTCGGTAACATATACAGGAATAAATTTATTTCCATTATGTACTGCAAATGTATAACCCACAAAATCGGGAGAAATCATAGACCTGCGCGACCATGTTTTAATCACGGTTTTTTTGCCTGATTCGCTCATTTTTTCCACCTTATTTTCCAGGCGAAAATCGATGTATGGCCCTTTTTTTAATGATCTTGCCATTATTTTCTCTTAGTAATTATAAATCTATCCGAATATTTTTTCTTTGCCCGGGTTTTAAACCCTTTAGCTAATACGCCATTGCGCGAGCGAGGGTGCCCACCTGATGAACGGCCTTCGCCACCACCCATGGGGTGATCAACGGGGTTCATAGCCACACCACGCACCCGAGGCCTGCGGCCTAACCAGCGGTTACGACCCGCCTTACCCAGGCGAACGTTCATGTGGTCGGAATTACCTACAGCACCAATGGTAGCCAGGCAGGTAACCAATACCATTCGCATTTCGCCCGAGGGCAACTTTAAGGTGGCATATTTTCCTTCGCGTGCTAATAGTTGAGCATAGGAACCTGCACTTCGCGACATGGCAGCTCCTTTACCGGGTTTAAGCTCAATGTTATGAATAATTGTACCCAATGGAATATCCGACAAATACAAGGTGTTGCCAATTTCGGGAGCTATTCCTTTGCCGGAAACAATCTTTTGCCCTACTTTTAAACCTTCGGGGGCTATAATGTACGACTTTACGCCATCGGCATACACCACTAAGGCTACCCTTGCCGAACGTGACGGATCGTACTCAATAGATTTTACAGTTGCAGGAACTCCAAATTTATTCCTTTTAAAATCTACGGTTCGAATTTTCTTTTTATGACCACCTCCAATGTTTCGCACGGTCATTTTACCGGTGTTGTTTCTACCACCCGAACGTTTGGCGGTTACCAACAATGATTTCTCCGGAGTAGATGAAGTAATTTCATCGAACGCAGGAGCCACTCTAAAGCGTTGGCCTGGGGTTATGGGTCTTAATTTTTTTACTGCCATCTTTCTATCTTAATTAAATACCGCTGTAGAAATCAATTACTTCTCCATCGGCAACAGTAACAATTGCTTTTTTATAAGCGGCTGATTTACCACTAATTACGCGCTGTTTTGTATAGCGGGTTTTTGTAGTGCCGGCATAGCGCATGGTGTTAACACTAGCTACGTTTACTCCGTACATTTTTTCAACTGCTTTTTTTATTTCAACTTTATTGGCATTTATATCTACCACAAAGCCATATTTACCGGCTTCGTTTTGAGCCGACACCTTTTCGGATATAATGGGTTTCTTTAAAATACTCATGACAATAAAGTTTTTTCGATTTTCTCAATAGAACCTTCGGCAATTACCAGGGTATCGGCATTCAGCACATCGTAGGTATTAAGGTCTGATGCAGTTACCACTTTTGTATTTTGAATATTGCGGCCTGATAACACAACATTTCGGTTAGATTCGGGCAATACAAATAAGGTTTTTTTATCATTCATTTTTAAATCGCCCAACATAGCCAGGTAGGTTTTTGTTTTGGGGGCTTCGAATGTAAAATCCTCTACTACAGCAATTGCTTTTTCTTTCGCTTTATAGGCTAGAGCCGATTTACGGGCAAGCACCTTAAGCTTTTTATTTAGCTTAAAGGAATAGTTACGAGGCCTGGGACCAAATACACGGCCACCTCCACGAAATACAGGCGATTTAATACTACCTGCCCGGGCGGTTCCGGTTCCTTTTTGTTTTTTAATTTTACGGGTTGAGCCGGCTATTTCGGCTCTTTCTTTAGATTTGTG
>JALWRJ010000091.1 GCA_026994125.1 Cyclobacteriaceae bacterium
GTTTGGTACACCGGGTCTATTATTTGATGTAGTTTTCCATCTAGCTCCAAAATACGTGTTTGCGATAACGCATTGGTTACCGTTTGCTCAATGCTTTCGTTGTAATTAGCCT
The DNA here is from genome assembly GCA_026994125.1 of Cyclobacteriaceae bacterium. Taxonomy (GTDB): domain Bacteria; phylum Bacteroidota; class Bacteroidia; order Cytophagales; family Cyclobacteriaceae; genus JAKISE01. The sequence continues at coordinate 113 of JALWRJ010000091.1, forward strand.
GTTTGAGTGGATAATAAGTGCTATCCTTTTGCATTTCAAGAATTTTTTTATCCTTTAGCCCCATGGCCTTATTTTGTTTTTTTAAGTTATATGTTTTCAAGGTTTTTAAAAATTCGAGGGCTTCTCCTAATACGTTTTGGTTTATTTGCTCAGGGGTTAATTTAGTGTAATTCACAAATTTATCTTCGCCAAAACGGTCGAGTTGTTCTTTAATATGGTTTCTTACCAATTGTAAATCGTAAGAAGCATGTTGTACCTCTATGGGCTTTTTACTTTTAGATAACTTAAAGCCCTCGAGTAAGGTAGATTCCAATTTAGGGATAAAGTACACACTGGCATAGCGGGTTTCTGATATTACTTTTTCGTAGGGGTAAAAGATGCGCCCAAAATCGTTTTGTGTAAACTGTGCCACCAGGCTGGCTTCCAGTGCCCACCTCGATACCATTACATCGCCTATGATAGGCACATCTACCGGATTGCGAACCAGTTTATGCAGTTGGTCGTACTTAACCACTACGCCACTCAGTAAAATTTGCGGAATGAGCAAAAATGGAATAAGGATATACACGGTAACGACCGAATTCATGGCTGATGAAATGTTAAGACCCAGTAAATTGGCAAAGCAGGAAGTAGTAAACAAGATGGCCCAAAAAATAAGCATCATGCCGTTTATTTCTAAAATGGTATTGCCCACCAGCACAAACAAAAAGGTTTGAATAGCCGAAATAGAAAACATAAGCACTAGTTTGCTCGATATATAACTGCCTTTGCTTAGGTTTAAGAAGGCTTCGCGCTGCAATATTTTTTTATCTTTAATTATTTCTTCGGCACTTACGGTTAGCCCCATAAACATAGCCACTATAATGCTCATAAAAATATACGAGGGTATGTTTTGGTTTTGGTAAAAAGTATATCCCGGACCCGAATACTTAACAATAAATGCCAAAATAGCTGCTATAATGGGTGCTTCTAATAAATTGATGAGCAGGTATTGGCGGTTGGCCAGTTTAGATAGTATATCTCGTTTAATAAAAATGCCCGTTTGCACCAATACATTAGGAATACGCAGGGTAGAAACCGGTTTTTCGTTTACATGCTCAATGGCTTTAGGTTGGGGCGATTGGGCATAAATAGCTTCCCATTCTTCGGGCGAAATTTTGCGCTGCTTGGTTTGGTTGCCGTATTCGTCCAGTACTTTGGTTTCGATAATATCAAAAACCTGTTCGGGGTTTACATTTCCACATACACTACATTCTCCTTCTTCGCTATCAATCATTTTCATGGCCTCTTTAAAATGAACTACCGATTCTACGGGGAAGCCATAATAAATTTGGTAGCCGCCTGTATCTAAAATCAGCAAGCGGTCGAACATTTTAAAAATATGAGAGGATGGTTGATGGATAACCACAAACACAATTTTGCCGTTGAGTGATAGTTCTTTGAGCAAATCCATGATGTTCTCCGAATCGCGCGATGAAAGGCCACTGGTGGGCTCATCTACAAATAGCACACTGGGTTCTCGCAGCAACTCGAGCGCAATGTTTACACGCTTTCGTTGGCCACCGCTAATTACTTTTTCAAGAGGCGAGCCTACTTTTAAATCTTTAATATGAATAAGGCCTATGCTGGTAAGTGTTTTTTCCACTAAAGCCACTAATTCTTGTTTAGTAAGCTGGCTAAAACAAAGCCGGGCAGCGTAATACAGGTTATCAAATACGGTTAGGTCTTCCAGCAGCAGGTCGTCTTGCGGCACATAGCCAATAACCCCTTTAATAGGCTCGGGGTTGGCGTGTATATCGATACCGTTTATTTTTACCACTCCGCTGGTAGGTTTATCGGAACCGTTAAGCACATTTAAAAGGGTAGATTTGCCCGCTCCGCTGGCACCCATAATGCCCATAAGCTTGCCCGAATGCTCACTAAAATTAATGTTTTGCAATCCCTTATATCCATTTGGAAACGTGTACGAAACATTGTTTACTTCGAGCGAAAGCTTTGTGCCACCATTGCTTTTGAGTTGGTACACCGACACTAAATCGCTGTAATAAATGGTTTCGAATTTACCCCGGATGGCACTGCCTTGCGTAAAGGCTTTAATGTGGTTGTTGGGCAGCCTAATACCGTTTAAGGTGACTTCGGAGCTGCCTATTTTTTTAATAAAAGCAGTATTGGTACTCGGGAAATGGATAATGGCAATAAACCCTTTAAACCTGGGGCGTTGCAAATGAAAGTAGGGCTTTGTGCTGTCATCGGGTTGTGCATCAATAATAAAGATATGTTCGTTTTTAAAATCTTCGATGCGTTGGGCTACTACAAACTCCCAAATTAAATCAAGGTCAGCGGTAGCTACCTTAAAGTTGTTTCTGATGCGCTCAACTAATTCTTTTTCGCGGGCGGTTATGGTGCCATCGGCCATGGTGGCCGAAATCATTTGCAATAGTATAGCATATTTTTGGTGCTTGGTAAGCTCGCTGCTTACCTGGTGGCAAAGTTCGTCAATTAAGGCTTCGTCATTTACACTGGGCAGGGCTTCTAGCCGTGCTACTTCTTTATCAAAAAACAAAATGTATTTCTGAACCAGGTCTTCGTTTAGCTGGTTTTTTAGTACTTCTTTTATTTTGTCGCGTTCTTCGCTGGTTACCCTGTCTTCTTTAATAATGATGGCAAACAGCTTTAGCAGTACCTCAATTAGCGTTTTACTCACAGTTTTTTGTTGGTTAGTTACATAAAAAAGCCATCCACTGGGTAGCGGACGGCTTTAATAATACGAAAAAAGATTTATTATGCAATTAATCGTGCCCTGATTTTGCTTACCTGGTCAGTAATATCTTTAAGAGTTTCGTCCGAAAGCATTAAATCGGCCTGGTTGTTTTTAATTTTTTCGGCCATGTTTAGTTTTTTATACGAGGCTAAAATGCTTTCAAAATCAGTAACTAGTTGTTTAACTTCATCATCTTGCTCAACGCTTTTTAGCAATTTAATGGTTTCCTCAATACCTTGTTGCTGATCTAAAATAATGCGAATAACCGGAGTTAAAATTAAGTTGCGTTGTTCTTGAGGAAGTAGGTCTTTAGGATAGGTTTGTACCAAAGTAGTAGAAATATACAAGCCCTCCACAAAACTACCGGCTGTAACTAAGGCAGCTACCTTATTTCGTTCCTCATCTTTCAGGTATTTATCTACATTATCAACAGCCTCGTTTATAAGTACTTCCAGCGAGTCTTTAGAATCAATATTGTTCTCAAACCTTTTAAGCACTACTTCATCAACGGCACTTACAACGCCTAAATGTTCGGCTAATTTTTTAATGGTTTGCAGGTAATCAATCGATTCCTGTGTTTTTTCGTACGAGCTTAAATAGGCTACATCCGAAGCATATACGCCCAGGCAGGCGGCTGCTTTACTCGAAGTAGTCATGTATTTATCGGCTATGGTGTTATCATTGATAAGCGAGCCGTTAAAATCGGCACCGGTAGCTTCTATCAAGTAGGGTACTTCGGTGGGTGAAGGAATTTGGTAGGTAACTTCCTCAATTTTTTGTTTGAGTTCTTCTTTAGCTGCATTAAACTCAGCTGATTCATCGGTTTTTTCTTCTTTGCCTCCACCACAGGCAATTAAACTGCCCAAGGCAACTCCTAGTACTGCGTTAAATACGAATGATTTTATCTTCATTTTTAGCTTAAATTAAAATTAGCCTCAATTCTAATTAAAATAAATGTAATTTCATTCTTAAAAGGCATTAAACCTTCTATTTTTTTTAGGATGATAACGCATATCGGGCTAACTTACTGTTTGTTGCTTCGATAGCTGAACCTCAACAGGATTGTTTTTATCTATTTTTTCTGTTTGTCCGTTTATAAGCAAGACAAGCTCTTGAGGGTTGTTGGTTTTAATACAAATGGCTGTTTGTGTAATGGTTACCTCCAGGATATGAGACCTAAACCTAATGGTGAAATTATACGATTTCCATTTGGCCGGAATGTTTGGCGTAAAGCTAAGCATGTTCTGGCTGATGCGCAAACCGGCAAATCCTTCCACTATGGTCATCCAGGTGCCTCCCATGCTGGTTATGTGCAAGCCGTCAGCGGTGTCGTTGTTCAGGTTGTCCAGGTCGAGTCGTGCAGTACGCAAGTACATTTCGTAGGCTTTATCGTGCAGGCCTATGGCAGAGGCTAAAATGCTATGAATACAGGGCGATAACGATGACTCGTGTACGGTTAAGGGTTCGTAAAACTCGAAATTTCGTTTAATGGTTTCAGGGGGGTATTCGTCTTGAAACATGTACAACCCTTGCAGCACATCGGCTTGTTTTATGTAGCACGAACGAAGAATCCTGTCCCACGACCAGTGTTCGTGTATGGGGCGTTCGTTAGCGGGTAACTGGTTGGCTGGCACTAATTCTTTATCCAGGAACCCATCCTGTTGTAAAAAAATGCCTTTTTGCTGGTCTTCAGGCAAGTACAGATTATCCAGTATATGCATCCATTTATCAGCTTCTTTCTTGGTGTTGAAGGCGGTTTTTTTACAAAGTTTATCAAATATTTTGAGGTCTTTATACAACTCTAGTTGCTCCAGGGTGTAGCGTAGCGTCCATTCAATAAGTTTTAGGGTGTACCAGTTGTTATTTACATTGTTTTCGTACTCATTAGGCCCGGTAACCCCAAGGAGTACATATTTTTGTTTAGCTTGCGACCAATTTACCCGTTGTGCCCAAAATCGCGAAATGGCTATAAGCACTTCTAAACCATAGTCAAGCATATAGTCGGTATCGCCTGTGTATTGTATGTAGTTGTAAATAGCATAGGCAATGGCTCCGTTTCGGTGGATTTCTTCAAAGGTAATTTCCCATTCGTTATGGCATTCTTCGCCATTTATGGTTACCATAGGGTAGAGGGCTGCGCCTCGATTAAAACCTAGTTTTTCGGCATTTTCCTGCGCTTTTTTTAAATGATTATACCTGTATTTTAACAAGTTACGTGCCACGTGAGCCTCGGAAGTACGCATGTAAAAAGGCAGGCAGTAGGCTTCGGTATCCCAGTAGGTTACTCCACCGTATTTTTCTCCAGTAAATCCCTTTGGCCCAATGTTTAGTTGTTCGTTGGCGCCTGTATAGGTTTGGTATAATTGAAAAATATTGTATCGAATGGCTTGCTGGGCTGCAATATCGCCCTCAATTTTAATATCGCTCTCGTTCCATTTTTGCTGCCAGGCTTGGGTGTGTTCTTTCAGTAATTTTTTATACCCCTGGCTTTCAAATGTGGATACTTTTTGCTGTACAAATGGCACCAAAGGTTGGTTAGGGTGGCTAAAGGAGCTGGCTACGGCTACATATTTGTGCAAGGTAAGCGTTTGGTTTTGGCGGACGAGAACGCTGAACTGCTGCCCAATTTGTTCGTCTTTTTCCCAGCAAATGGGGGTGTTGGCTACTTGTTGGTTTTCTATAAATAGTTGGTTGCGCATGGCTACCGCCACATCAAAATGTGTTTTTTTAGTTTGGGTGTGTAGGTACGAAACCTCAGTAGTTGCTTGTTTGGCAATGGTTTGCCAAAACTGTTCGTTATAGTTGGCATCGGCATTTTTAACGCCTCCATCCAGCAGGGGTAGCAAGGTTATTTCTCCGTTAAAGTTTAAGGGAGTAACCGCATAGCTAACAGCACCCAAGGTAGTATCTTGTAAACTTACAAAGCGTTGGGCTTTAAGGGTAAGTTGTTTGCCCGAAGGCAGGGTAGCAGTAACTGTTCGGGTCAGGGTGCCTTCCTGCATATTTAATTCCCGCTTAAAATGATTGATTTGGCAGGTGTTTAAATCAAAAACTTCGTCTTGCACCCGCACCTTTACCCCTATCCAGTTGGTTGCATTAATAATCTTAGCAAAATACTCCGGATAGCCATTTTTCCACCATCCTACCCTGGTTTTATCGGGGTAATAAACACCCCCAATGTACGAGCCTTGCAAGGTATTTCCACTATATTCTTCTTCAAAATTGGCGCGTTGCCCCATGGCTCCGTTGCCAATACTAAAAATACTTTCCGATACTTTATTGTTTTCAGGATGAAATCCTTCTTCAATAATACGCCAGGCGTGATGTTTTATATATTCAGTCATTTTTAGTAACTATTTAATAGGTTAAGTGCTTGTTTTACAGTTAGTTTATCTAATCCTGATACCACCAAATTAGCTTGATACAATGTGGTTGAGTTGCCAATACCAATGCTTTTCATACCGGCATTTTGGGCGGCTGCAATGCCGGCTTCAGCGTCTTCAAAAACCAGGCAGTTTTCGGGAGCTAAACCCAGCAGGTGGGCTGCTTTTGTAAAAACTTCGGGATTGGGTTTGGCCTGGCTTACCATGGTGCCATCCACCCGGGCATCGAACAGGTGTGCAATGCCCAATTTTTTTAAGATGTAGGCAGCATTTTTACTGGCCGATCCCAAGGCAATTTTTATGACTTGGTTATGTGTATTGGTTATAAACGAGTGTACACCCGGCAACACATCCTGTGGGCTTAGGTTTTCAATTAAGTGCAGGTATATTTCGTTTTTTTGGCGAGCCAACGCTTGTTTTTCGGTTTCGGTTTTTTTTATGTTTCCCAGGCTAAGCAGTATTTCTAAGGATTGCAGGCGGCTTACGCCTTTTAAGGCTTCGTTGTGCTGTAGGGTAAAAGTAATGCCCAGTTGTTGAGCCACTTTTTTCCATGCCTGGTAATGATACCTGGCAGTATCAACAATTACCCCATCTAAATCAAAAATAAAGCCTTTATTCATCCTCTTCATCTTTAACTTTAACTACTAAAATGGCGGCAATTATAAACGAGACACCGCTGGTAACTAAGGCAAAAACGGGGTTGCCGCCATAAAACAAGCTTATTACCGGCCCGCCTATCAGTGCATTAGTAATTTGAGGAAGCACAATAAAAAAATTAAAAATGCCCATGTACACCCCCATTTTTTTAGCAGGAATGGCACCGGCTAAAATGGCATAAGGCATGGCTAATATGCTGGCCCAGGCAATGCCTACACCTACCATAGATAGCAATAGCCATTGTGCATTGGGGGCAATATACATTGAAAGTAAGCCTAGCCCGCCAATAATGAGGGATACGCTGTGTGTGCGTTTGCGTCCTAATTTTTTAGCTATGGCTGGTAAAAAGAAAGCATACACAGCCGATACTGCATTATAAACACCAAATAAAATACCCACCCAATCGCCTGCATTTTGGTAAGCAGCCGAAGAAGTATCGGTAAGTGGCAGGTGGTAAATATGGTGTGCAATGGCCGGAGTAGTGTAAACCCACATGCCAAACAGCCCAAACCACGAAAAGAACTGCACCAGGCTTAGTTGCTTCATGGTAAGGGGCATTTGTTTAAAATCGGTAAAAATTGCGCCCAGTCCTTGCTGTTGTACTGTGTTTTCAGCTGGTTCGATATTGGCCTCTTCAAAAGCTGCCATTTGTTCGTTTGAGTATTCCGGAGTGGTAAAAACAGTAATTAAAATACTGCCCAGTAGCACGGCTGCGCCAATGATAAACGAAAGCAGCAGATGCAGTGGAACGGAACCTACCTCAGCTACATTGCTAACGTCCAACCAATTAGTAAGGGCATAGGGTAACCAGGATCCTACAACCGCCCCAATCCCAATAAGCCCGGTTTGGATGCTGAAGCCAAGGGTGCGTTGGTCCGAAGGTAGTTTATCGGCCACTAAGGCCCGAAAGGGTTCCATTGCAATGTTAAAGGAGGCATCCATGACCATAAGCATGCCGGCACCTACCCAAAGTGATGGCATAATAGCAATAAAGAGTTCGGCATTGGGCATAAGCACCAAACCAAGGGATGCTAATACAGCGCCCACTAAAAAAAATGGCCTTCTACGCCCAAGGCGAGTCCAGGTTTTGTCGCTGTAATGCCCAATTATGGGCTGCACTACTAAGCCCGTAAGTGGTGCCACAATCCAAAACCAGGACAACTCGTGTACATCGGCTCCAAAAATTTGCAAAATACGGCTTGCATTTGCATTTTGCAGGGCAAACCCCATTTGTATGCCCAAAAATCCGAAACTCATGTTCCAGATTTGCCAAAACGATAATCTAGGTTTT
>JALWRJ010000092.1 GCA_026994125.1 Cyclobacteriaceae bacterium
CCTTTAGTTTTTGGCCCCAAAGGAAATGCCATTAAACCCAAAACAGTAAACCAAAAAAAGTTGGTAGAGGCTGTTTATAAAAACGATTTGGTATTTGCATTAGGCCCGGCCGGTACCGGAAAAACTTACATTTCGGTGGCCTTGGCCGTGCGAGCCCTTAAAAATAAAGAAGTAAAAAAAATAATTATTACCCGCCCCGCAGTGGAGGCCGGTGAAAACCTGGGCTTTTTGCCGGGCGATCTTAGAGAAAAGGTGGATCCTTACCTACGCCCAATTTACGATGCGTTGGACGATATGATTCCTAAAGAAAAGTTGAAATTTTTTATGGAACAGGGCACCATCGAAATAGCTCCACTGGCTTATATGCGGGGGCGCACCCTGCACAAGGCTTTTGTGTTGCTCGATGAAGCCCAAAACACCACCCCCATGCAAATAAAAATGTTTTTAACCCGCATGGGGCCCGATTCCAAGGTAATTGTTACCGGAGATACCAGCCAAATAGATTTACCTAAAAATCAGTCTTCCGGGCTTATAGAAAGCATTGCTATCCTCAAAAATATTGAAGGCATTGGTGTGGTAACCCTGCAGGGCCGCGATGTGGTTCGGCATAAGTTAGTTAAGGCTATTATCGAAGCCTACGAAAAGGAAAAGTAGGTGTGCCTAGCGGGTAAATGTGCTTGTATTTTCAAATAAATATTTGCACTAAACCTCCAAAAAGCAGTATCTTGTACCATTGTAATAATGCACTATTGGTCAGCTTTTCCTTTTGTTCGAATTGCAGTAACCTTTGCCCTGGGTATTGTGGCTGCAGTGTTTTTGCCGCAAGGCTACCTGGCTATGCTGGGATTGGCTTGTTTTTGCATGTGCTTACTTTTGTTATCAGGCTGGGCAAAACGCAGTTGGTTTTTTACCCATAATGGTGCGTTTGGGCTCGTTATGCTACTAAGCAGCTTTGGTTTGGGTTATCTTAGGCTCTATTATGCTTACCAAACTCAATCAGCCTTTCATTTTACTGAAAAAATGCAGGCTTACAAAGCCCGGGTAATTACCTTGCCCGAACCCAAAAAAACACAATACAAAGCTACCCTGCTGGTACAAAAAGTTAAATTGCAGGATACATGGCAACAAGCCAAAGCCAAAGTAGATGTGTATGTTAAAGCCGCTACCTGTCCGTTTACCTATGGCGATGAGGTGTTACTAAAAGGAGTGCCTCAACACACATTACCCCCTATGAACCCGGGAGAGTTTAATTATAAGCGCTACCTAAGTTTTTTGGGTATTTATCATCAGCATTTTATCGATACCACCCAGGTACAAGTACTGTCTTCGGGAAACGGAAATGCATTGGTGGCTGCAGCCATTAAGCAGCGGCAGTATTTTGCCCGCCTGTTGCAGCAATACCTTACACAACCTAACCAGTTGGCCATTGCACAGGCATTGCTGTTGGGTAGCAAATCGGCTATCGATAACCGCATTAAAGAAACCTATGCGGCCTCAGGAGCTATGCATGTACTGGCAGTAAGCGGTTTACATGTGGGCATAATTTATGTTGTTATTTTACTTCTGTTAAAGCTGGTGCCTTTGCCTTATCGCAAACCTTGGTTGGTCGCTGCGCTGTCCATCCCTTTATTGTGGGGGTATGCGTTTATTACAGGCCTTTCACCTTCGGTGCTTCGGGCAGTTACTTTGTTTAGCATTATTGCACTGGGCAATGCGTTTCATCGCAGGGCTCCTATGATAAATTCACTGGCAGTAAGTGCCATGGTGCTTTTACTTTATAACCCTTACCTGCTTATGCAAGTTGGTTTTCAGCTTAGTTATGTGGCTGTGTTGGGAATTATTTTTATCTACCCGAAGCTGCGCAGTTTATGGATGCCCACCCACAGGCTTACCATCTTTTTTTGGGATGTAACAGCCATTAGCCTGGCTGCTCAAATAGCTACTTTTCCATTAAGTATGCTGTATTTTCACCGGTTTCCACCTTATTTTTTAGTTTCAAACCTGGTGGTTATACC
>JALWRJ010000093.1 GCA_026994125.1 Cyclobacteriaceae bacterium
AGCCACAACTGCAAAAGGAAACGAATGAATAATGCCGGATATTATTACTATGACCGGCAGAAGAATAAGACAAGCAACCGGGCGAAAATAGCATCCATTTTTTACGACAGGTTAAAAGCCAGGTAAAATGTAGCTCCCTGGCCTCCGGTGCTTTCGCACCAGATATCGCCTTCCATTAAATCAATGTATTTTTTTACAATCGAGAGCCCCAGGCCGGTAGAGCTTTCGCCCCCGGTAGGCTGGGCACTTAGTTTGGCATACTCTACAAATAATTTCTTTTTATCATCCTCGGTAAGCCCGGGTCCTTCGTCTTTAATGCCTATTACAGCCTGGTTATCAATAGTGTTTAGGGTAATGGCTACTTTTTTATTAGTGGGTGAAAACTTAATAGCGTTCGATAAAATGTTTTCTAACACTTGCTGGATGTATTGCTTATCGCCCTTTACCAGGGTGGCCGGTAGCCGGGCAGGTGCCTGAAGGGTTATCTTTTTTTGGTCGGCCAGGGGTTTAAAATTATCAATAGTGTGCTCTAGTATGTTTTTTAGGTTTACATCTTTGGGTACAAAGGCCGATTTTTCCGATTCAATGGCGCGAGTGTCTAAAATACGGTTTATCATTTTGCTTAACCTTTCAGACGAAACCGAAATATTTTCTAAACATTCCAGTTGGGTAGGGCTTAACTTACCTTCTTCCAAACGTATAACTTCGGCCAAGCCCTGTATTTGGTTAAGCGGACTTTTTAGGTCGTGAGCTACTACATTCATAATGTAGTTTTTTTCTTCATTTAATTTTTCGAGCTTAGCATTTTTTTCGAGCAGGGTTTCATTTATTTCGGCTATCGATTTGGCCTGCTCGTAAATTTTTGACTTTTGATTTAATATTTGAATGTTTTGCTCGTTTATTTGGCGGGCAATTTTAGCTCGTTTATAAAAAAACAACGTAGCCACCAGCATTAATAATAATACCGACCCCGATACCACCAGCAATAGGGTATTTTTAAGCTTAGCCGATTTTAAATGTTCATTATTTATTTCATTAATACGCGCAATTTCTCGTTTTTGAATTTCTTCTAATTGTTGCGTTTGCACATCCAGCAAGGCTTTGTTGGTTTTGGTATCTATTAAGGCGTTTTTCATTTCTTCTGCTTTTTTATACCAGTTAATGGCTTCTTTATAATTGCCTTCTTTTTCTTTTATTTCGCCAACCGTGTAGTATTCATCGGGCAAAAGAGACTTGTATCCGTTGGTTTCGGCCAAATGAATTGATTTATTTAATTGCGCCTGTGCCTTTTTGTATTCGCCTTTTTGCATATAGGCATCGCTTATGTTTAGGTAGTTTATAGATTGCCCATAGGTTTGGTTGAGCTTTTCTAAAATAGTATTACTTTTTTGGTAGTACTCAATGGCCTTTGCATAATCTTTTTTATCAGCATAAATAATGCCTATATTGGTGTAAATGGTAGCCAGGCTTTCCTTGTCATTCATTTCAATATAGCTCATCAAGGCCCTGTTTAGGTAAAACGATGCACTATCTAACTTGCCTTCTTGCCAAAAAAGCGTACCCAGGTTATTGTTAATGGCAGCCAGGGCTTTGTAGTCTTTGAGAGCTTCAAAAATAATTCCTGCATTTCTATAATACCTAAGGGCTTCCTGGTTGTTATCGGTTTGTGAATAAATATTGCCCAGCAGCAAGTAGGTTTTGGCTAGTTCCGCACTGTCGTTTAAATTTTTAAACATTATTTGGGCATCACCCAAACTATGTAAGGCATCGGCATAGTCGCCTTCGTAAATATCAATAACACCTTTGGCTTTGGCTAAAAGTGCATTGCCTTTGGCATAGGAGGTGTCGTTTAACAAGTACATAGCACTGTCCAGGTAGCTATTGGCTGCTATGGAATTATTAGATGCTATAATACCGGCAATTTTTAGGTAGGTTTCGGCTTTACGTGTAGGGCTGGCCACCGTATCGAGTGATTGCTTTAGTTTAATAAGGGAAGTATCATTATAGCTAACC
>JALWRJ010000094.1 GCA_026994125.1 Cyclobacteriaceae bacterium
CTAATTGTGCATACTTCCAACTTTAGGCAGGTTAAGCGCGTGGAAGATGCCCTGAAAATATTTAAAAATATATCAGAAAAAATACCGGCCAAACTGCTGCTTGTGGGCGATGGCCCAGACAGAATAAAAATGGAAACCCTGTGCCGGGAACTATGCGTTACGGATGATGTTCGTTTTTTAGGAAAACTGGATGTAGTGGAAGAAGTACTTTCGCTGGCCGATTTGTTTTTAATGCCTTCGGAAAAAGAAAGTTTTGGTTTAGCTGCTTTAGAAGCCATGGCTTGTGAAGTACCAGTAATTTCATCGAATGCCGGTGGTATTCCGGAGCTCAACATTCATGGAAAAACCGGATTTGTAAGCGAAATTGGTGATGTTGAATCGATGAGCAAGCATGCCTTGTATGTGCTGGACGACCAACACCTGCCCCAATTTAAAGCTGCGGCTTTGGCTCGGGCAACTGAGCTTAACATAGATAAAATTGTACCGCTATACGAAGCCTACTACGATGAGGTGTTGGGCAACTAATGGCTTGTAATAGGCTTTTGACTGCTAAATATTGAGTTTTTCGCACAGGTTTTCTGTAAAGTTCATATTTTTGCAGTAAACAACCGTAAACATGTCAGTAGAAGTAAAACCTAAAAACAAAGGACGCAAGCAATTGTTCCAAAACAAATTTTTAGAAAGTTTAACACGCACACATATTGCCATTCCTATTAGCATTTTTTTAGTGTATTCAGCCTCGCTTTTGGTGTATAGTGTGCGCACTGTTGATGAACTTAGCCCCTGGCAAACGGTGGCCTTGTTTTTTGCCGGCCTGTTTGTATTTACTTTTGTAGAGTATGTAATGCACCGTTTTTTGTTTCATATTGGTACCAACACCCCTCGCAAAGCCAAACTGCAGTACACCTTACATGGTGTACACCACGAATACCCCAAAGATAAAGAAAGACTAGCCATGCCACCTGTAATGAGCATTACTCTGGCTACTATACTTTTGTTTTTATTTAAACTTATATTAGGGCCTCGGGTGTTTGCTTTTTTACCGGGTTTTTTAGTTGGTTATAGCGGATACCTGGTTATGCACTATATACAGCATATGTATAGAGCTCCCAAAGGTTTTTTTAATGCCTGGTGGGCTAACCACTCGGTGCACCATTACAAAGACCAAACCAAAGCTTACGGGGTTTCATCGCCTTTGTGGGACTATGTATTTGGCACCATGCCTACCAAAAAAGCTGAAAAGGTTACCGGCAATATTGATAAATAGGAACTATTAAAAACGTCTTACACGTTTATCATTCGTTGTTATAAAATATTGTAAGTAAGCTTTTGAAGTTACAGCACGGATACCAGTCCAATAGTTACAACTCCAAAAGCCTTTGTATCTAGGGCTTTACTTTCCTTGCAAAACAAAAGCACCCCAGTAGTAGGGTTCCGGGTACTTGGTTTTTAAGGTTTCCTGGGCCTTTCTAAAGGCCTTAAGTTTATCTTTTGAGCTTACCCAATTCTTGTAAAAGGTAGTCATCAATAATTGCGTAGCGGCATCATTTACACGCCATAAACTCATTATTACAGTCTTGGCTCCGGCCACCTCGAAAGCACGTTGCAAGCCATATACACCTTCACCGGCCAAAATATCGCCCAAGCCTGTTTCGCAGGCACTTAGCACCACCAAATCGGTATTATCCAGGGTTAAGTTCATAGCTTCGTAGGCAGTAAGTATGCCATTTTCGGCTCCCGGATTAGTTTGCTTGCCGGCATTGGCCAATAACAACCCTGAACGAAGCAACACATTTTCGTTGATGTTATTTAAAGGCACGCTAAACACCCTGTTGTTGTTGGGATGCACATCGGCTATAAAAAAACCATGGGTAGCAATGTGCAAAACCTTGGGGCTTTCAACTGCTTTTAGCTTTTGTTCAGTCGCTTGGGCACCACTAAATACTGTACTTCGATAGCCTACCGATTTTAGCAACGATGCCACTTTGCTAATCTCAACCCCGGTACCTGGCAGTGGGTCAATATTATCAGAACCATAGGCCGGGTTGCCTACCAGCACCACCGATTTAGCAGCCGATGCCTTGCCGGGGTTTTCTACCAGCATTCGTAAGCTACTAATTTGCGAAACCGTATAGGCATCTACTACAAATACCCCTTGCGGGCTTTTAAGCGAATTAACGTTTAGCTGGTTATACACTCCGTCCGATGAAAGGTAAATTTTAGATATTCCCGATAATTTTTCAGCGATTGGCCCCCAAAATTGTTGATACGAATAGGAATCGTTACGCTTTAATTTGATAGTATTTCGGTAGTATTTAAAATATTTGGTTTCCAGTTCATCTCCATTGTGCAGCACCACCATACTTAGCGTGGCGGGTTGCACAATTAGCGCCATATATCGGGTAGCAGGTTGCTCCGGATGATAGCCTATTCTTACCAATTCAATGGCAGCTTCGCCCGGGAGCAGTTTTTGCTGTACATCGAGGTAGGTGGGGTTGGTACTACCGTAGGCATCGTTAAACAACCCCGATTTTTGCGACAACTTTTTTTCGAGGTTATTGGCAACTTGTTTAATGGAATCGGTATTTACTTGCTGTGCCTGGAGGTCTTCTTTGCTCATGGCATAATAAACGGCTAATTGGCGTTTACTATCAATCCAGTTATTATACATGTTTATTAACTCGGTATCGCCACTGGTCATAATAGCACGCTTTACTTTGGTGGTGCTTGATAACAACATAGCCTTTGTAATTAGCCTGTAATTAAGGGCTGTTTCAACCACCTGAGGGTTCTCCTCTCCCACACTTGCGGCAAAGGCAAAGTACTTTTCGAAACGGGGGCTTAGTGTTTTCCAGTATAAAGCCTTCTCCACATCGCTCATAGGTGCAAAATATTCGCCTACAAATTTTAACGATTGATTAATAGAAGCTTGAAAATACGAATCTGCCTGATTTACATCATTTTGCTGCCAATAGAGTAAGGCTAGTTCGGTTTGAGTTTCTACATAATATGGGTGGTTTTGCCCATAAGTATTGCCCAACACGCCTAACCCTTCGGTTAAATTAGTTTTAGCTTTGCTAAAATTGCCTTGCATGCGGTACAAGGCTCCCAGGTGCGCACGAGCCAATCCATAGCCGGAAAAATCGGCACCAAATTTACGTTCGTAAATAGCAATGGCCTCAGTTAACAAGGGTTCGGCCTTACTGTAATTTCCTCTTTCAATATAAAGCGATGCCTTCATTTCGAGCAAATGGGCATAATCGGGGTTTGATTTTTTGCTTTTTAAAGGATTGCGCGACATGGCTATGATAGCCTGTTGAAAAATGGCCTCCGCCTCATCGTATTTTTGCTGCTGCTGGTAAAGCAGGCCTAAGTTAGTCTGAAACCGGGCATACTTACCCGATTTGGTATTTAGTTCTTTGGCGGCAATTTGGAGGCATTGCTTTAAATCCTGCTCTGCTTCGCTATACCGGCCCAGGTTTTGGTAAAGCACGCCCCGGTTATTAAGGGTAATGGCATACGGCATGGAGTTTTTCCCGGAAGTTTGCTCGTTTAATGCCAGTGTTTGAGTAAATAGCTCTTCGGCCTCGTTAAAATTACCCATATTTTTATTAAGCACCGCCAGGTTATTTAACGAAGCCGCATAATCAACACTTTGCTCACCCCGCAACTCTTTGCGCAGTTCAAGCGCTCTGGTAGTAAACTCCATGGCCAGGTTGTAACGGCCCATACCACTATATAGCATACCAATATCGGCCAGCACGCGCGGATATAGCAGGTTGGTATTTTCCTGCTGGTATTCTAAGATGCCCAGTGCAACAAAAAAAGAGGTTTCAGCCAACGAATAAGCATTGGTGGCATAGTACATTTCGCCCATATCCACTTGTTCACGGGCTTCGTCTAGGGGTGTTTGCGGTTCGTTTTTATCCAGGTAAATACTGGCCAGGTTGGTTACGTCATCCAGTTTTTCTTTGTCCTCAAATTGAGCCGACTGGTCGCTAAACGAAACTGAGTAATTAAAACTGGTGGTATCAAATTTTTGACGGGTTTTCTTTAAGTGATCCGACATCAGTTCGGTACCTTTTTGCAACCCAATGGAGGAAGCCTTATCTTTTAATAAACGCCCTATTTGAGCATACGAAAAAACAGGAAGCAAGGTAAGAAATACTAAAATACGCATAGCTGTAAGTTTTACA
Organism: Cyclobacteriaceae bacterium; assembly: GCA_026994125.1. Taxonomy (GTDB): domain Bacteria; phylum Bacteroidota; class Bacteroidia; order Cytophagales; family Cyclobacteriaceae; genus JAKISE01. The sequence continues at coordinate 4,197 of JALWRJ010000094.1, forward strand.
TTTAAATTATAGCACTAAGGTACAAAATCTACTGCTTTTGGCTGGCAAGTAAATACAAAACAGCCATGCGGGTAGCTACTCCGTTTTCTACCTGGTCGAGAATAATGGCATGGTTCGAGTCGGCCACATCGGTGCTAAGTTCTACTCCCCGGTTAATGGGTCCCGGGTGCATTATGGTAATTTCTTTATCGAGCTTTTTTAGCATAGGCAAATTAATGCCAAAATACAGCGAGTATTCGCGCAACGAAGGGAAATACTTAATTTGCTGGCGTTCGAGTTGAATACGCAGCACATTGGCTACATCGCACCATTGCAACGCTTTAAACACATCTAGTTCTACCTGCACCCCCAGGCTTTTAATGTGCTTAGGTATTAGTGTTTTAGGCCCACAAACCATTACTTGTGCACCCAATTTTTGAAGGGCGAAAATATTGGAGATAGCCACGCGCGAATGTAGAATATCGCCTATGATGGCAACCTTTAAACCTGCTACATCGCCAAATTTTTCGCGAATAGAATAGGTGTCTAACAAAGCTTGAGTAGGGTGTTCGTGGGTTCCATCACCTGCATTTACAATATGTGCATTTATATGGCGAGCCAAAAAATGAGGCGCCCCCGGGCTGGCATGGCGCATCACCAGCATATCTACTTTCATGGCTAAAATATTGTTTACTGTATCTAGCAGGGTTTCGCCCTTTTTTACCGAGCTGGACGAAGCCGAAAAGTTTATCACATCGGCCGACAGGCGCTTTTCGGCCAGTTCGAACGACAGGCGAGTGCGTGTTGAATTTTCGAAAAACACATTTGCGATGGTAATATCGCGTAGGGAAGGTACTTTTTTGATAGGGCGGTTAATTACTTCTTTAAAATTATCGGCTGTGTCAAAAATTAATTGAATATCCTTTTCGGAAAGGTTTTTAATACCCAGTAAATGCTTTTGACTAAGCTGCGTCATTTTCTTCGTTAATTAACCAAACTTTATTTTGTTTTTCTTTTTCGAGCTGAACCAATACTTTTTGGGATGCCAAGGTGTTTACAGCCTTACCCACGTAGTCGGGAGCCAGGGGCAAATCGCGTGCATATTTGCGGTCGATAAGTACGAGCAATTCCACCTTATCGGGCCTGCCAAAGGCCAGTAGGGCATCCATGGCCGCCCTTACCGAGCGTCCGGTATATAATACATCATCAATTAGCACCACTTTTTTACCCTCTACCACTACATCCATTTTAGTTTGGTGCGCCTTGGAGGGGGTTTCTCTTCGCCTAAAGTCATCGCGGTAAAAGGTGGCATCTAAATAACCTTTGGTACACGTAATGCCGGTAAGTTGCTGCAAAGTAGTTGCAACTAAATCTAGCAATAAAGCTCCCCGGGGTTGCAAACCTACCAGCACTGTGTGTTCAAATGTGTCGTGATTTTCGATTAATTGATGGCAAAGGCGATGCAGGGTAACAGAAAGTAATTCAGGGTTGAGTATTAATCGCTTTTGCATAATTAGATGTTGCAAAGATAAATAGATTTTAGAAATGAAAACCTAAATTTTGGAGGAGGTATGAAATAAATCTGTGGCTAATCATAACCCGAGAAACAAAAGCCCTCCTGCTACAGGAAGGCTTTAGAGGCGTTGAGCGGATTCGAACCGCTGTAGAAGGTTTTGCAGACCTCTGCCTAGCCACTCGGCCACAACGCCATTTTTCTTTTGCTTTTAGCAAATTTAGCATCTATTTACTGCTTTTAACAAGGCTTTCTCACACTCTTGTAAGAAGCAAGCACGCTTCAGCATGGCAATAGATTTAACAGATGCAAAAGTAAAGGAATTATTACGTTTACAAACTTAAAACTTCCATAAAAATATGGCCGCCCCAACCGTGTACAGCGGAGCGGCCAGTATTATACAAGCCTTACGCTTTTTCTTCTCCTTCGTTCTCCTCGGTTGCAGGGGCTTCTTCTGCCTTAGGGGCTTCATCGGCTACTTCAGTATCCTTCTTTGCTTTGGTAGCTTTTTTAGCTTTTGGCTTAGCCTCTTCCTTGGGTGCCTCCTCGGTTACTTCAACCTCTTCAGCTTTTTCGGCTTTCTTTTTAGGGGCAGCTTTTTTGGCAGCCGGTTTATCCATTTGCTCTTTTAAAGCAGAAAGTGCCGACAAATCGCCTAAGCTGGAGGTGGCCTCCTGGTTGCTACTGGCAGCCGAAGATTTTTTCTTCGATGAAGATTTTTTCTTTGCTACAGGCTTCTCATCTTCTTTGTAGGTGGCAGTATGCGATAATAAAATACGTTTTTCTCCTTTCGAGAATTCAATTACTTTAAAATCGAGTGAGTCGCCTACATTTGGCTTAGCGCCATCCTCTTTTACCAGGTTTTTAGCATTTGCAAAACCTTCGATACCGTAAGGCAACTCTAACACAGCACCTTTATCGTTTTTGCTTAGAATTGTACATTTATGTACCGATCCAATTTCAAAAACTGTTTCAAAGGTATCCCAGGGGTTTTCTTCCAATTGTTTATGGCCAAGTGCTAATTTGCGGTTTTCCACATCTAGTTCGAGCACTTGAACCTCCAACTCCTCGCCTACAGCAATAAATTCTGAAGGGTGCTTAATTTTCTTAGTCCACGATAAATCGGATACGTGTACCAGTCCATCAATGCCTTCTTCCAGCTCAATAAACAAACCAAAGTTAGTTAGGTTACGTACCACTCCTTTGTGCTTGGTACCCACGGCATACTTAGCTACCACATCGGTTTTTAACCAAGGGTCTTCGGTAAGTTGCTTTATACCTAACGACATTTTGCGTTCTTCTCTATCCAGGGTAAGCACTACAGCCTCCATTTCATCGCCTACACTCATAAACTCAGATGGGGTACGCAAGTGCTGCGACCACGACATTTCTGAGACGTGTATCAGGCCTTCCACACCGGGTTGAATTTCTAAGAATGCACCGTAATCTGCTACATTTACAATAGTACCTTTTACCTTAGAACCCACTTCAAGGTTTTCGGCAAGTGCATCCCAAGGATGAGGTGTAAGTTGTTTCATGCCTAATGAGATACGTTTTTTGTCCTCATCAAACTCTAATACAACTACTTTTACGGTTTCGTCTAATTTAAGTACTTCTTCAGGGTGGTTAATTCTACCCCACGAAATATCGGTAATGTGCAACAGGCCATCTACTCCACCCAGGTCGATAAATACACCAAAGTTGGTCATGTTTTTAATTACTCCTTCAAGTACCTGTCCTTTTTCAAGGTTGTTCAGTATTTCTACACGCTGTTCTTCCAGGTCTTTTTCGATAAGTACTTTGTGCGAAACCACTACGTTGTCGTTGGTATAGTTAATTTTAACCACTTTAACTTCCATCGATTTACCTACATAAATATCGAAATCGCGGATGGGTTTAACATCGATTTGCGAGCCTGGTAAGAAGGCCTCTACACCAAATATATCTACAATAAGACCACCTTTGGTTCTTCGTTTTACAAAACCTTCTATCACTTTGTCATCATCGTGCGAAGCCTGGATATTTTCCCATGCTTTTACGATTTTGGCTTTTTTACGTGATAATACCAGTTGTCCTTTGCTATTTTCTTGTTCGTCCACATATACCTCTACCTTGTCTCCGGGTTTAAGGTCGGGCATATCTCTAAATTCGGAGGCTGATACCAACCCATCGGATTTAAAGCCAATGTTAAGGATTACATCGCGAGGGCTAACGCTAACAACGGTCGCTTGCACTACTTCGCGCTCGGTTACCGTGCTTAATGTATCCTCGTACATTTTGGCCATTTCTTCCTTTTCTTTGTCCGAATAGCCTTCACCAAATCCTTTGGTAGCTACCGCATCCCAATCAAAGTCTTCAACGGGCACTTCTTCTTTTTTAGTGCTTGTTTTTTTTGCTTTTTTAGGCTTGGGCTCATCGGTAGGTTCGTTGGCTTCTACCGCTTTAGTTTCCTGTTCTTTTTTAGC
>JALWRJ010000095.1 GCA_026994125.1 Cyclobacteriaceae bacterium
CGGCCTCAATAAGTTTAACCATTTAACCGAAACATTTACCGTATATAAAGACCCTGAAAGCAGTAATATATACACCGATATTTTATTTGATAGCCTGGCACAAAAAATTTGGATAACTGCCAATAAGGGTGGGCTAAAATATGTTGATTTAACCACCAACCGTTTGGTAAATTGCGGGTATAAAAACACGTACCCCTTACGGGTGCAATTAATGGGCGATTCCTTATTGTTGGGAACCAAAGCACAAGGTGTATTTGTATTGGATAAAAACAACCTAAAGGTGCTAGACACTATTCCGCTGCTTAAACCCAGCCCGGTACTTTCCCTGGCTGTAACGCCTACCGCTGTTTGGGTAGGCACCAGCAAAGCAGGTCTGTTGGAAGCCAATCGGGCAGATTTAAACAAAATTACTTACTATACGCAGGACAACAGTAATTTTAACGCCTTGGGTGCCCTATCTTTAACGCCCGACCACTCCGGCAATATACTTATAGGCACGGATGGCCAGGGTATGTTTGTGTATAACCAAAACAATTTTTACCAAATTCGTAAAAATGCCAATGCCAACAGCCTAAGAGCTACTGCCGTACGCACTATTTACATTGATAAACAAAACAATATATGGCTTGGCACGTACGCCAATGGAGTGAGTTTTCAACCCCACGCCAACCGTAATATAAAAAACTACCAAAGCGATGTTACCAACCCCAACAGCTTATCTACTGATTTTGTGTTGGCCATTGAAGAATCGAGCGATAGCAGCTTGTACATAGGCACCAACCGAGGTGGATTAAACCAACTTAAACAAGGCCGGTTTGAGCATATACCAATTCCGGGCAATGTAGTGTTAAGTTTATGCGAAGACTCGGCAGGCCGCCTTTGGATTGGCACCTATCAAAACGGCATATATTACAGGCAAAACAACAAGCTATATGCACTGCGTAATGTGCTTAACGATACCACCTTTGATGCCTCTTCGGTATGGGCCATTAAAGAAGATAACCTGGGTAATATTTGGTTTGGGCTTACCCATTTTTTGGTAAAACTTTCAAAGAATAATTTTTCGTACACCCTGTATGAAAACAAGGTAGAAAACCCCAACAGTATTATTAACGGTACTATTCGCTCGCTTTACCTCGATACTTCGAATAACCTATGGGTAGGCACCATTAAGGGAATGGCCAAAATTAACCCATCATCAAATACCTTTATAAATAAACCAAATTTACAACCCATTGCCGATAAGCTAATAAGTACCATTACAGGTAACGATTCACTTATTTTTGCAGGCTCTAACGGGTATGGAATCTTTGTTTTAAGTAAAACCGGAGAGCTTTTCACTACCCTTACAAAAGAACGTACTGGCCTTATACATAACATGATTTTAGGGTTGGTAATTGATACTAATGGATTTTTATGGGCTACCACACCCAACGGCATTTCAAAAATAAATGTAGCTAACTTTCATGTAGAAAATTACAATGCTTCGGATGGCTTTATTGGCAATACATTTAACCCACGTGCGGTGGGTAAACTAACCGGGGGCTATCTGGCTTTTGGCTCTACCAAAGGGTTATCTGTTTTTCATCCAGATTCATTAATGGGCAAGGTAAAGGCTCCTCCTACCCTTTTAACCGGACTGCAAGTACTTAATAAACAAATTGATATTGACAGCACCATACTTAGCTCCTCCATTAGTTTTACAAATCAATTTACCCTACCACCTAAACTAAATTCGTTTAGCATTAATTATGTAGGAATAAACTACGAAAACCCGCTTAAAGTTGAATACAAGTATAAATTAGAAGGTTTTGAAGACGAATGGCGTATTGCCGGGCATCGCACAACGGCTTCTTACACTAACCTGGAACCAGGTAATTACACCTTTAAAGTAATAGCTTCTACAGGAAATAATTACTGGACTCCACAGCCGGCCAAGGTAAACATTACCATATTGCCTTATTGGTGGCAAACTATATATGCTAAAATAGGTGGAGTTATT
>JALWRJ010000096.1 GCA_026994125.1 Cyclobacteriaceae bacterium
ACCACTGTGGGCACTACCTATCCATAATCGCCCACCTGCTGCATACAGAGTAAGAATACTTTTAGGTAAAATGGAATTTTTATAAGGCTCGCTAAACACACCATTAGCATAGTATAGCAACCCACTCGATTCTGTAGCCAGGTACATAGTACCATCTGGCAATGGCAATATAAACCGCACAGCGCTAGTTGTTAAGGTCTTAATGTTATCTGTATCAAACGACTTAAAGGAATTACCATCGAACCTCACAGCTCCATTAAAGGTTGAAATCCAAAGATAACCTCGGCTATCAGTTACAACATGAGTTAAATTGTTTGACGGAATTCCCTCGCTATTAGACCAAACCTTTATAGCGAAATCGGTTAATGGCGTAGCCTCCTGAGCAACGCTGTACACCGTTGCCATAAGCAGTACAACCGAACTAAAAATAAGTTGTTTCAAAATTCATGCAATTAAAAAAGCCCTGCATGAATATCATACAGGGCTTCGAATATAGTTAAAGTTTATGAAATTATTTTAATTTTTTGACAATTGCTTTAAACGCATCCTGGTGGTTCATGGCTAAATCGGCCAACACTTTTCGGTTAAGTTCGATGTTAGCTTTTTTAATTTTACCCATAAATACCGAGTAACTCATCCCCTCTTCGCGGGCACCGGCATTAATACGTTGTATCCACAACTTTCTAAAATCGCGTTTTTTAACTTTACGATCGCGGTAGGCGTATGTCCACCCTTTTTCAACTGCATTTTTTGCTACAGTCCACACATTGCTTCTTCGCCCCCAATACCCTTTGGCGGCTTTTAACATCCTTTTGCGTCTGGCTCGGGATGCTACTGTATTTACACTTCTTGGCATAATTTAATTTTAATTTTTTGGTTATAGGCGGCTTACTGCACTTAACAAGCCAATAACCTGGTTAAACATTTAATAAACCTATATGTTAAGCATATCCTTAACATTACTTACATCGCTCTTGTGTACAAGGCCGGTTTTAGTAAGATTTCTCTTTTGCTTGGTTTCTTTCTTAGTAAGAATGTGGCTTTTAAACGCATGTTTACGTTTAATTTTGCCTGTTCCTGTAAGCTTGAAACGCTTTTTAGCTCCAGATTTAGTTTTTACTTTTGGCATTTCTACTTTATTTATTTAACTATATTCGTTCTACTTTTTAACTTTTGGAGCAATAATAACGTACATCCGCTTACGCTCCAGTTTGGGTAATTGCTCTACTTTGCCGTACTCTTCTAACGCCTGGGCAAATTTTAATAAGAGTATTTCTCCACGCTCTTTAAATACAATGGTACGCCCGTAAAAGTGTACATAGGCTCTTACTTTTGCACCTTCGCTTAAAAATTTGATGGCATGTTTTAACTTAAAGTTAAAATCATGGTCATCGGTATTGGGGCCAAACCTAATTTCTTTTACTACTGTTTTTTGGGCTTTGGCCTTAATTTCTTTTTGCTTCTTTTTTTGCTCGTACTTAAACTTTGAGTAATCAATTATTTTACAAACAGGAGGATCTGCTTTAGGTGAAATTTCCACTAAATCCAGGCCTTCTTCTTCGGCCATTTTTAAGGCTTCGTTAATGGAGTAAATACCTACTTCAATGTTTTCGCCCACCACCCTAACATGCTGGGCTTTAATTAATTTGTTAATCCTATAGGGCTCTTCAACACGTGCTGCATACGGTCTTCTCCCTTTAAATCTCTGTTTGCTAATTGGAACCTCCTTGTTTTTGTTTTAAAAATAAGTTGCAAATATCGTATAAATCTATAATAAATATGCGTTTGCGTAAAAATTTTACAGTTATTTATAGGCTTGCTTCTTGTTTAAAGAGTTTGGTAAATGCTTCCAGGCTCATGGCACCCACATCTCCCTGGCCATGTTTGCGAATCGAAATCATGTTTTCGGCCTGCTCTTTTTCGCCCACAATAACCATAAAAGGGATTTTTTTCACTTCGGCATCTCTAATTTTACGTCCAATTTTTTCATCTCTGTTATCCATTATTCCACGTATATCCTGTGCTTTAAGTGTATCAAATACGTGTTGTGCATAGCTGGCATATTTTTCGGAAATGGGGAGCACCGCTACTTGGTCGGGTGTAAGCCACAGTGGAAAATTGCCGCCACAGTGTTCGGTGAGTACGGCCACAAATCGTTCTAGCGAGCCAAAGGGAGCCCGATGAATCATTACCGGGGTGTGCTTTTGGTTATCGGAGCCAATATACTCCAACTCAAACCGTTGTGGCAGTTGGTAATCTACCTGAATGGTGCCAAGCTGCCATTTACGACCCAGGGCATCTTTTACCATAAAATCGAGTTTCGGCCCATAAAAAGCAGCCTCACCCAGTTCAATTACGGTGGTCAATCCTTTGTCTTCGGCTACTTGTTTAATTTCAGCTTCGGCTTTATCCCAAAGGGCATCTTCACCCAGGTATTTTTGCTTATTTTCGGGGTCGCGCAACGAAATTTGAGCGGTATAATCGGTAAAACCAAGTGCTTTAAACACATAAAGCACTAAATCTATTACTTTTTCGAACTCATGTTTTACCTGGTCGGGGCGGCAAAAAATATGAGCGTCATCTTGAGTAAACCCCCGTACACGGGTAAGCCCATGTAGCTCTCCATGTTGTTCGTACCTATATACCGTTCCAAATTCGGCCAGCCTAACGGGCAGTTCTTTATACGACCGAGGTTTGGATTTGTAAATTTCGCAATGGTGCGGGCAGTTCATGGGTTTAAGCAAAAACTCTTCGCCTTCGTGGGGGGTGTGTATGGGCTGAAACGAATCCTCTCCATATTTTTCGTAATGCCCCGAGGTAACGTACAATTGTTTACTGCCTATGTGTGGGGTTATCACAGGCTCGTAACCTGCCTTTACTTGTGCTTTGCGCATAAAGCCTTCGAGCCGCTCGCGAAGCATAGTTCCTTTCGGTAACCAAAGGGGTAAACCCATACCTACTTTCTCCGAAAAAGTAAAGAGCTCCAACTCCTTACCTATTTTCCGGTGGTCGCGCTTTTTAGCTTCTTCAAGCAAATGCAGGTATTCGGTTAGTTCTTTTTGTTTAGGAAATGTAATACCATAAATACGGGTTAGCTGTTTTCGTTTTTCATCTCCTCTCCAATAAGCTCCGGCTACATTAAGCAATTTAATGGCTTTAATAACTCCTGTGTTAGGTATATGGGGGCCGCGGCACAGGTCGGTAAAATTGCCTACTTCGTAAAAGGTAATGGTACCGTCCTCCAAATCGTTGATAAGCTCTAGTTTATACTCATCTTGTTTAGTAGTAAAGTAATCGAGGGCTTGTTGTTTCGATACTTCCTTACGGATATAGGCATCCTTTTGGCGAGCCAACTCAAGCATTTTCTTTTCAACTTTTGGCAGTTCACTGCCATCAAATTCATACTCGCCAAAATCGATGTCGTAATAAAAGCCATTTTCGATAGCCGGCCCAATGCCTAATTTTATACCTGGGTATAAGGCTTCAAAAGCTTCGGCCATTAAGTGAGCCGATGAATGCCAAAACGTAGCTTTGCCTTCGGCATCGTTCCAGGTAAGTAATTGTACCTGAGCATCAGAGTTAATAGGCCTGGTGGCGTCCCAAACCTCACCATTTACTTTGGCAGCCAGCACGTTACGAGCCAACCCTTCGCTTATGCTTAAGGCTATTTGGTGTCCGGTTACTCCTTTGTCAAATTCTTTTACGGTGCCATCGGGAAAAGTAATGTTGACCTTGCTCATAGTATTTTAAAAGTTTAATGAAGGCATCAGGTTAGCTAAACTATCTGCCAATTGTTTTTGTTCTCTTTTTTTGCGCTGCAAATATGCAATTTTTCTTTGAACGAAAGCCTGTTCTGCAGTAACTACCGAATCGGTTGAATCGATTTTTAACAAGCGCCCATATACTATAAAGGCGCTATCGTAGTTATATCGTTTATCAAATGCACGAGCACGGCTAAGCTGTATGTTATACTTTTGTGCACTTTGCCCGGCCACCTGGTACGATGAATAGTACAATACGCTATCGTACATGTCCAGCGCATTGTAGCTGTCCACTACCAAGGAGAGGGTTTCTGCTGAAGGTGCCAAGTTGTATGCTTTTGCAAAATAAGAGGCGGCTTTAGGCAGGTTTCCTTGTTGCTCATACAGTTGCCCTAAGGTAAAATATCCCCAGGGGTTTTGCCAGTTTAAAGCTACCAACTGCTCACCTTGGGTTACTGCCAGTTTTACACTATCAAGCTTGACCCATGCTTTAAATTTGAGTTGCATTGCCTGGGTATTAAGACTATCGGCTTGCAATACATGAGCAGCCAACTTAATGGCAGCATTATAATGTTTGTTTAAGGCCATCCATTGCGTCATTAAAAGTTGTGCTTCGGTACTGTTCCGGTTGTTTTGATAGTATTTTTCAACAAATGGCTGCCCCCGCAAGGTATCGGCTGTTGCTACTGCCATGCGGGCTAAAAAGGCTTCCAGGTTGGTATCGTAGGCTCCTAACTCGTAGGCTGATTTGGCTTCGTTATAGGCTTCGTTATTTTGAGCCAGTTTTGCGTTGTATTGAGCCAGGTACAAATGGTACGAGGCATTAACCGGATTAATTTTGATGGCTTTTTGAATGGATTCTTTAGCCTCAACCCAGTTTTTATTACGACTATAAAGAAGTGAAATGGCTGTTAGCAGCACATCATCGTTGCTATGAATTGATTTACCTAATAGCAATTCAACTTTTTGGTGCAATGGTAGGCGGTCGTTTTTTTCGGTATAAATTTTTTCTTTACTATAAGGCCGGCTACACCCTTGCCATAGCCAGGGTAAAAGCAACACAGTTATGTAAAAAGTAGCACGGTACTTCATATAAATTAAAATCCTACCATTTATAATGATGCAAATATAACTGTGTTATTGATTGTTGAAAATTGTTTTAGGTATTCTAAAATATTTATCCTGCCTGCCCGACCTTAAACTATGGCCTCGAATAAAAAGAAAAAATTAGGCAATATTAATTATGTGTTTAAGCATATTATATGGCCGCGCAAATGGATGTTACTTACCGGGTTGGGCATCATAATTATAAACCGATTGGCCGGGCTTGTACTCCCGGGGGCCAGCAAGTATTTAATTGATAGTGTAATAACCCCTGCCAGGTACGATTTACTACCTTTGCTACTGGCTGCGGTAGGTGGCGCTGTTTTTATACAAGCCGTATCTAGTTTTGCCCTTACGCGTATTTTAAGTGTAGAAGCCCAGCATTTAATTGCCGAGTTGCGTTCAAAAGTACAACAGCATATCATTAAACTACCCATTAGCTTTTTTGACAACACTAAATCCGGAGCGTTGGTTTCGAGGATTATGTCGGATGTGGAAGGGGTGCGCAATTTAGTAGGCACCGGTTTTGTTCAGCTACTGGGTGGGGTACTCACTTCGGTGATATCGCTGGTGCTGCTTATTAGAATTAATGCACTAATGACCCTTTATGTATTATTACCTATGCTGGTGTTTGGCATCATTGCCATGAAAGCTTTTGGATACATTAGGCCCATTTTTAGGAAACGAGGCGAAATAAATGCCCGCGTTACCGGCAGGCTTACCGAAAGTTTAGGAGGAGTGAGGGTTATTAAAGGTTTTAACGCAGAGGATTACGAAATTGGAGTATTTAAAAAAGGGGTGCTCGAGCTGTATAATAATGTAAAAAAATCGCTTACTTCTACGGCCTTAGTAACCAGTAGCTCTGCTTTATTACTGGGTGTGGCTACTATTATTATTATGGGTGTTGGTGGCCAACAAATTCAACAAGGTGCCATGACTATAGGCGATTTTTTTGCCTTCACCCTTTACTTGGGCTTTTTAGTGGCTCCTATTGTGCAAATGGGTAATATTGGCAGCCAAATGACCGAGGCCTTTGCCGGCCTTGACCGTATGGAAGAAATTCTCTCTACCCCAACCGAAGAAGATCTTTCGCAAAGGTTAAAAAGCCTGGCCAAAATGAAAGGGCATTTGGAGTTTAAGGATGTTTCGTTTTCGTATGATGGAAAAAATGCAGTACTAAAACATATAAACTTTGAAGCTAAACCCGGCCAAACCATTGCGCTGGTAGGTAGTTCGGGCTCAGGTAAAAGCACCATTGCCAGCCTGGCATCCAGTTTTATTACGCCTAACCAAGGCCAGGTATGCATTGATGGGCTCAATTTAAATGAAGTAAGCCTGACAGACTATCGAAAGTACCTGGGTGTAGTATTGCAAGACGATTTTTTATTTGAAGGCACCATTCGCGAAAATATTATTTTTTCAAGACCCCATGCTACTGAGGAAGAGGTAGTACATGCGGTAAAGCATGCGTATGTATCGGAATTTTCGGATAGGTTTGAAGATGGGCTGGACACCTTAATAGGCGAGCGAGGTGTTAAGCTTTCGGGTGGGCAGCGTCAACGGCTGGCCATTGCACGAGCCATTTTGGCCAATCCTAAACTATTAATTTTAGACGAAGCTACTTCTAGCTTAGATACCGAATCGGAGCTGCTTATACAGGAAAGTTTGGATACACTTTTGCGTGGTAGAACTACGCTGGTAATTGCCCACAGGCTAAGCACTATACGCAAAGCAGATAAAATTTTAGTAATTGAACAAGGCAAAATAGTAGAACAAGGCACGCATGATGAGCTCATTAAAACAAAAGGCCGGTATTATGATTTGTACACCTACCAGGCCAGAATTTGATGTGTAAAAAACAGCAATGTGAAAGGGATTTGATTGTAAGTTAACATAGCATACAAATGATAGAACTATTACCACCAGCTATATCGATACTGTTTGGCAGCCTGGTTATAGTGGCTATAGCCTGGTTTTATTGGTTAAGCCGCTCCAGGATTTTTTTAATTCTTACCACAGTTTGGGTGGCCATTCAAACGGTGCTTAGCGCTGCGGGAGTGTATCAAAACACCACCCTGCTGCCTCCCAAATTATTACTTTACGGAATTTTACCGGTGCTAATTTTTATCGTTTCCATTTTTACTACAAGCCAGGGTAAAAAGTTTATTGCACAGCTTCCTCTAAAACCTCTCACTTACCTTCATACTATTAGAATATTGGTTGAACTAGTGCTATATTTACTTTTTTTACATCAGTTGGTACCGGTGTATATGACTTTTGAAGGCACTAACTTTGACATCATTACAGGACTTACAGCGCCATTTGTGGCTATTTTTGCATTTAATGGTAAGTCATTAAAGAAAAAACTGCTTGTAGGCTGGAACATCTTTGGGCTCGCATTGCTACTAAATGTAGTAATTACAGCTATGTTGGCTCTTCCCACTCCAATGCAGCAAATTTCGTTACAACAACCCAATGTTGCTGTACTTTACTTTCCTTTTTCGCTATTGCCTACCGTGGTTGTACCCTTGGTGTTATTCGCACATTTAGCAGCCATCAAACAATTAATTTCTACAAGAAGTTAGTAATATTGAAGTTTAAACCATCTCGTTATGAAACTATCTTTACTTACAACCCTGTTGGCGCTTGTTTGCGGTTTAGCCAATGCTCAAATCATTGGTGAATATGTACAAGAAACCATTCCTGCTTTTGGCTTCTGTATAATGCCCGATAACACCCATTTTATGAGCCTGGAGGCTGACTACGATGGCGAATACATTACCGAAAGAGAGCTGATTGACCTTTTTGAAACGAGCCGGTTTGACTACAGTAAGGAATTGGTAAATTGGACGTATTATTCGTATTGGGCGCTTAACGAACGCACTATGCAGCAACCCACCAAGCATGTTTTTTATAAGATGATAGCCGACCCCACCGGTACCTACATAGCCCTGGCACCAGTACGAGGAAAAGGTTGGCAACCCACCTTGGAATTGCTGGATGTAAGTACGCAAACCAAACTTTTTACCTTAGATGTAAGCCAGGTAAACCCTGATATTGACTATTTAAACCTGGTTAGGTTCGATACCACCGGCACCCTGCTCTATATAGGAGCTAACGACCAGGGTGTGTTTACCTACCAGCTTGAAAACAAAGAATTTAAAACCATACATCCCCCTTTTACCTACCAGCTGGCTGAGTTTGATTACCAAACAAACGAACCCATTTATAAAGCCTTTGTTAAAATG
>JALWRJ010000097.1 GCA_026994125.1 Cyclobacteriaceae bacterium
CCTTGCCGGCTCCGGTAAGCACAACTACGCGTGTTTCATCGTCTTTCGTAGCTTTTTTTAACGCATCTTGCAGTTCGTAAGTAATTTCATCGTTTAGGGCGTTATATACATCGGGGCGGTTTAAGGCTATGGTAGTTACCCCTTTGCTGTTTTGGTAGGTTATAAATGAATACATAAGGTTAAAGTTGAAAATAACTAATGGCTACAAAGCTACTAAAAATGCCCAATACAAAACCAACATATACCTGGCGTGGTGTGTGGGCTTCTAATTTTAACCTTGCACTTAGTACCAGGCCGGCCAACAAAAACAAAAATGCCAATAGGTACTCAAAGTGATAAATGCGTACCGAAGAAAGGCCTAAAAAAACACCAATAAAAGCACCGGTAGCCATGGCATGTAAACTTATTTTCCAAACAAAGGTAATAAGCAAAGCGAGCACCATTAAGGCAGCTGTTAGCGATAGTAGTACGGGAATTAATACGCCTAATTCTACTTTTTGAAAAAACAAATAAGCAGTAACCAAGTACATAGCTATGGTATAAAAAATAGGGGTAATTCTTTCGTGGCGGTTTGTTAAGGTAACCGAACTTATTTTACCCGAAAGTTTGAGTACATATAAATTAATTACCGGAATGATAAAGGTGGTAATAAAAACTAACGTTACTAAAATTAAGGTTCCGGATGTATTAATGCCTATGGGCATTACTGCATGGGGCACCCAAAAAGCCAGGCCGGCAATAAGGTACGTGCACATTAGCAACGGGTGCAGCACATACGAAATTATGGTGGCCCACCGGTGGTTCACAGCAATTCTTTTCGTAAACGAGCCACCGGAATACCCAATTGTTCGCGGTATTTGGCTACCGTTCTGCGCGCTATGTTATATCCCTTTTCTTTTAAAAAACCTTCTAATTTTTCATCTGAATAAGGCTTGGTTTTGTCTTCTTGGTCAATAAGTTTTTTAAGCTCGTTTTTTACTTCACGGCTACTTACATCTTCACCACTTTCGGTACTTATGCCCTCCGAAAAAAAGTATTTAAGCATAAAGGTGCCAAACTCGGTTTGCACCGATTTGCTGTTGGCTACCCGGCTCACTGTAGAGATATCCATATCAATTTTTTCGGCTATATCTTTTAAAATCATTGGCTTTAACTTGCTTTCATCTCCTGTTAAAAAAAACTCCTTCTGATATGCTACAATGGTACGCATTGTTTTAAGCAAAGTTTGTTGCCTTTGTTTAATGGCATCGATAAACCATTTGGCCGAATCAAGTTTTTGCTTTACAAACGATACCGTTTCTCGTAGTTTTTTATCCTTTTTATCACTCTTAGTATAGGCCTCAAACATATCGGAGTATGAGGAGCTAACCTTTAGCTCAGGGGCATTACGCGAATTTAGAGCTATTTCAAGTTCGCCATCATTATTGGTTAAAATAAAATCGGGGATAATGTACTGTGTTTTAGCAAGCCCGTTAGAGGTGCCTCCCGGTTTGGGGTTTAACCTGGTAATTATTTCAATGGCCGGTTTTAAATCCTCTACGCCTTCTAGTTTTAGTTTTTTAACTATTTTATCGTAATGTTTTTTGGTAAACTCGTTAAAGCAGCGGTCAATTATTTCATAAGCTAAACGGGTATTTGGGTTTTGGTCGTTCAAGCGCTCAAGTTGTATAAGCAAACATTCTTGCAGGTTGCGTGCGGCTATGCCGGGGGGGTCAAACTCTTGTATTTTAAACAATACTTCCAGCACCTCATCCTCATCGGTTTCTATGTTTTGAGCAAAAGCCAAATCGTTTATAATGGCTTCAATATCCCTTCGTATATAGCCATCGCTTTCAATACTACCAATAAGTTGCTCTCCTATTTTTACCTGCCGCTCGTTTAGTTTTAAGTAGCCCAACTGTGCCAAAAGCTGGTCGTTTAAGCTGGTAGCGGTGGGCATGGGCATCTCTTTATCTTCAAAAGCCTCACCATCGCCCTGCATTTTATAACCGCTAAAATCATCATCGCGCAGGTAATCCTCTACATTTATTTCGTCTTCGGCTTTAGTTTCCTCTTTCTTTTCTTCAAAAGTTTCGTTTTCCGCTTCATCGGCCAAGTGGGTTAGAGGATCTTCGTCCATGCCTTCTTCCAGGGCCGGGTTGTCTTCCAGTTCTTCTTCAATTCTCGACTCCAGCTCAGCCGTAGGCACCTGTAGCAGTTTTATAAACTGTATTTGCTGTGGCGACAGCTTTTGACTTAATGTTTGCGATAGAGAAAGTTTTTGCATATCTGTTAATGAAACTCAAAAATAGAATGTTTTTTAATTAGGCAATACAATTATGGTGCCTTAAACCATATACAATAGTCGTTTTACATTGAATAATCAGTTAAAAAGTGGTTGTTTTGCGGTCGGTTTACCTACAATACTTACTACTATGAAGCGCATTAAAATTAAACAACTGCTCCAAAACCCTACTTTGGGCGAGCAAGTTACCGTTATGGGATGGGTTAGAACCTTTAGGAGCAATCGGTTTATTGCCTTAAACGATGGCTCTACCGCCACTAATATACAAGCAGTAATTGATTTTGAGCGTTTTGATGAAGCGGAGTTAAAGCGTATTACTACGGGGGCAAGTATGCGTATTACCGGTACGTTGGTAGAATCGTTAGGTAAGGGCCAGGCGGTAGAAATTCAGGTAGCAGGTTTTGAGGTAATAGGCGATAGCCACCCCGATGAATACCCGTTGCAACCTAAAAAACACAGCCTCGAGTTTTTGCGCGAAATAGCCCACCTACGAGCCCGAACCAACACCT
Organism: Cyclobacteriaceae bacterium; assembly: GCA_026994125.1. Lineage (GTDB taxonomy): Bacteria > Bacteroidota > Bacteroidia > Cytophagales > Cyclobacteriaceae > JAKISE01. Next base: position 2,794 of record JALWRJ010000097.1, read on the forward strand.
TTGGTGCGATTTACCGTATCAGGCACCAGCTTATTTATGCGGTACACACTTTTTTTCATACCAAAGGATTTGTAAATGTACACACGCCCATTATTACCGGTTCCGATGCCGAAGGAGCCGGGGAAATGTTTAGGGTAACTACCTTGGATATTGAAAACCCACCTAAAACCGAAGACGGTAAAGTGGACAACAGCAAAGATTTTTTTGGACACGAAACCAACCTAACGGTTTCGGGCCAGTTAGAAGGCGAAACGGCCGCCTTGGCATTAAGCGATATTTACACCTTTGGTCCTACGTTTAGAGCCGAAAATTCAAACACCAGCCGCCACCTGGCCGAGTTTTGGATGATTGAGCCCGAAATGGCCTTTTATGACTTGCAGGATAACATGGATTTGGCCGAAGAGTTTGTAAAATACATGGTTAAGTATGCACTGCAACATTGTGCCGAAGATTTACAATTGCTGGATAAACGGGCAGCCGATGAAGATAAAACGAAACCCCAAAACGAGCGTAGCGAAATGGGCTTGCTAGAACGCCTGCAGTTTGTGGCCGACAATGACTTTGAGCGTGTTACTTATACCGAAGCCATTGAAATACTGCGCAATTCAAAACCCAATAAGAAAAAGAAATTTAAGTACCTTATTAACCAATGGGGAGCCGATCTGCAATCGGAACACGAGCGATTTTTGGTAGAAAAGCATTTTAAAAAACCGGTTACACTGTACAACTACCCGGCCAATATAAAGGCATTTTATATGCGGTTAAACAAAGATGAGAAAACCGTAGCTGCCATGGATGTGCTCTTCCCGGGTATTGGCGAAATTATAGGCGGCTCGCAGCGCGAAGAACGCTACGAAGTGCTTAAAAGTAAAATTAAAGCCATGGGCATAGACGAAAAAGAACTGTGGTGGTACCTGGATACCCGCAGGTTTGGTTCGGTACCACACAGTGGGTTTGGCCTGGGCTTTGAACGCCTGGTGCAATTTATTACAGGTATGGGCAATATTCGTGATGTAATCCCTTTTCCTCGCACCCCGGGCAATGCCGAATTTTAACAAAATGAATAGAGGCAAAATGGCCTTTCTATTAGGGTAAATGCTTAGTTTTGCCAAAATTTTAGATACGTAATAATGATAGTTAAAACTAAAAAATACCAACTCGAAACCGGTACCTATATAAAACTTGCCATGGCCAATATTTTAAAGAAACAATGGTGGGTAGGCCTTATTGTTTTGGCACTTTGCAGTGGATATTTTTTTATTCCTAATACCTGGTGGTTTTGGGGTACAGGCATAGCCGTAGTGCTTTATTTGTTGTTTTGGCTTATTCAGTTTGCCGGAGTTACCCAATTGGAGCAAACCAAAATTTTGTTCGATAAATTGGCCTACGAAATAAATTCGCAACAAATAATGATTAAGCTTAGCTCTAAGCAAGGTATGCCTATGAAATGGGATCAAATAAAATCGGCCAAAATTGGTAAGGATTATATTTTGTTAGTGGTAAACAATGCCCAACTCATGCATTTCCCTTTTAAAATATTTAAAACCGAAAACGAGCGCAAGTTTGTAGAAACCATACTTAAACGAAAAGGGCTGATAAAATAATTGATGGTTTTGGGTTAATTTTATGCGTAATGGAACCCGAAGCACTAACTAAAGCCAAGCAAAAAATTGCCCATTATTGTGCATACCAGGAGCGATGCCAACAAGAAGTACGCTCTAAATTATACCAATATGGCTTGTACAAAAACCAGGTAGAAGAAACCCTGGCCTGGCTTATTACCGAAGGCTACCTAAACGAAGAACGGTTTGCTAAAACTTTTGCAGGAGGTAAGTTTAGAGTGAAAAAATGGGGCAAGCTAAAAATTGAGCAGGCATTAAAACAAAAACAGCTATCATCCTACTGCATACGGAAAGGTATGGCCGAATAGACACTGATGAATATGCACATACGCTTACCCAATTAGCAAAACATAAATGGAACAACTACCAACAAAGCGTACCGGATACCTTTACGCGCAGACAAAAAACGGCTCGTTTTTTAATTGCTAAAGGTTACGAACCCGACTTGGTTTGGCCTGTAGTTAGTAATTTGGCTCCCTAAATTTGTATGCTATCCGACATTTTAGCGGGTTAAGCTGGGGTGTTTGCTATATAATATTCTAAAAGGCTTTTCTTTGTAGTGCATCAAAGGCTTTAGTTATGAAACCAACCATGTTAATTATTTTGTGCCTAATTGCACCCTGGGCCATGGCCCAGGAAACAGCCCTGCGAACCCGTCATTTCAACACCAATGAACACCATGTAATGCTCGATGGTTACGACCCTGTAAGTTATTTTACCGGCAAGCCCCAAAAAGGTATCGAAGCAAACGCTTATACCTATAAAGGAGTTACTTATTGGTTTGCTACCCCCCAACATAAAAACAGTTTTATCAAGCATCCGGATGCCTACGAACCTCAGTATGGTGGCTGGTGTGCTTATGCCCTGGGGCTAAAGCCCGAAAAAGTAAAGGTAAACCCCACTACTTTTAAAATAATTGATCACAAACTGTATCTGTTTTACGATTTTTACCTGACCAATACGTTAAAAATGTGGAATAAAGACCAAGATAACCTATTGTCTCAAGCCAATAAAAATTGGCAAACGCTTATCCATCAATAATTTGGTACATACAGGAACTCTTTAACCCCCCAGCAATGTTACAGGGTATTAAGAGTTTAACGTGCGCCACATGTAAATTTTTAAAATACTAATGTTTTAAAGGCAAAAAATTTGCGCTCGTCAATAAAAACAGTTAAAATTACCTAACCTAATATAAAATCTAAAAATGCAATTGTCAGAAGCTACGAAAGCTATCCTCAACCAAGTTGAGATGGTTGTTAATCAAATTAAAGACGAAGACTATACAAAACCTGTTGACGTGTTTAATAACTCTACCATAGGTCAGCATGTTAGGCATACCCTGGAATTTTTTGAATGCCTCATGGCTGGTTACGAAAAAGGAATAGTTAGCTACGACAAGCGAAACCACGATAAAAGTATAGAAGTTGATAGAACGCTGGCATTGCTAACCTTGCAAAAAGCCAAATCGTTTATGGCCATGTGCAATATGAACAAACCCTTACAGTTGGAAGTGGATTATAATGTAGAAGGCCAGGATGAAATAGTGGTTTCAAGCAATATGGCACGAGAGGTAATCTACAACATTGAGCATGCCATACACCACATGGCCATAATTAAAATTGGGCTGCAGGTACTTTGCCCCTATGTAGAATTGCCTTTTGGGTTTGGTGTGGCCATTTCTACCTTGCGCTATCGCAAAGATGTAAAAGCATAGTTCTTTTGCCCGTATGGCCTTTATTGGTATCCGTAATTTTTTTACAAAACTGCTTCATTGGGAGTACTGGCCCCTATCGGTGGTGTACGCACCGGTGTATATGTATTGGTTTTATTTAGCGGCTAAGGCACGTGCTTTATTTTTTTTTACGGCCTCTAACCCATCCTTTAAAAACGGGGGAATGGTGGCTGCCTCCAAATACGATATTTTAACTAAAATTCCCCAAGCCTATCTTCCTAAAACCATACGTATTGTACATCCGGTTACTTTAAAAAAAATTGAAGAGGCTATGAAAAACTTTGGGTTTGAGTTTCCGGTTATTTTTAAACCCGATGAAGGAGAACGGGGCTGGAGAGTGGAACGAATTAGTTCACTAAAAGAAACCGAAGCCTATTTGCACCAATTTAAAGAAAACCTGCTACTGCAGGAATACCTGGAATTACCCTTTGAGGCCGGTGTTTTTTACTACCGTTTGCCGGGGCAGGCTAAAGGTACGGTAAGTTCTGTTGTGGTTAAAGAAATGCTTCACGTAACAGGTGATGGCCGGGCTACTTTGCAAGAATTAATTCTTGCCAAGCCGCGGGCAAGGTTGCAATGGAAAAACCTACGAATAACGCATAGGCATAAACTAAACTATGTTCCCAAATTAAATGAGCAAGTTAACTTACAGCCCATTGGCAACCACAACCGTGGCACCATGTTTAAAAACGGCAACCATTTAATAACCGAGCAGTTAATTAATAGTTTTGATGCCATTAGTAAGCAAATTGATGGCTTTTACTATGGCCGTTTCGATGTGCGTTGCCAAAGTCCTCAAGAGCTGGAAAAGGGCCAGGTTAAAATTATGGAGCTTAATGGAGCGGCTTCTGAACCCGCACATATTTATCAGCCCGGGTTTTCATTGTTCAAAGCCTATAAAGTGCTTTTTCATCATTGGTCTGTTATGTACAAAATAAGTATTGCTAACCACAAAAACGGAGTGCCCTACACCAGTTTTAAGCAAGGTTGGCTCGATGTGGCTCACTCTACCCGAGTAGCCGAACAAGGTATATAACCTGCCTGGCCTGCCTACTTTTCGTTAATGCCATTCGCATTTTACCTATCGGGTTAGGTGCTTTACCTATTTTCTGAAAATAAGAATATTACGGATAAATCTTAAATCCGCACCCCTGAACTTTGGCTTAACAAACCCCCAAAACCATGAACGCTTCCATTTTTATAGCCAATTTTTCGGAACAAGTAGAACGAGTAACACAAATGATGAAAATGTTTGAACAATACACACATTTTAAGGTGTCATCTATGCATTTTAAAAACAATATGTTACGTATTAACACATCAACTACCGAGGGAATAAACCCCGAAGCTATCGAGCAAAACCAGATAACCTGTGTGGTAGAAAATGAATTGTTTAGAACTATTTACCTGAACGGGAAACGGGTAGAGTGGAGGCCCTTGCATGCCTAAGCTTTTCCTTCCCATTCGTTAAAAAACTGCTCTAAAAAGTGTAACATATACTGATGCCGGTGAAGCGCTATTTTTTTCCCGGTATCAGTATTCATTTTGTCTTTAAGCAATAACAGTTTTTCGTAAAAATGGTTAATGGTTGGGGCTGTGTTATTTTTATAGGCTTCTTTGTTTGTATATTGTGCAGGAGGGATGTTGGGGTTGTATAATTTTCTGTTTTTAAACCCTCCGTAATTAAATGCTCGCGCCACTCCTATAGCTCCTATGGCGTCAAGCCTGTCTGCATCTTGTACCACTTGCAGTTCTATAGGTTTGGGTTGGTCTGATTCAAAACCACCCTTAAACGAAATGTTTTGTATAATATACACCACTGCATTTATGGTAGTAGTATCTACTCCTATTTTAGATAAAAACGCATGCGCTTTAGCCGGCCCTATGGTTTCATTCCCATCATTAAATTTAGCATCTGCAATATCATGTAGTAAGGCACCTAGTTCTACAATTATTCCTTT
>JALWRJ010000098.1 GCA_026994125.1 Cyclobacteriaceae bacterium
TTTAATGCGCTCATGAGTTTCTTTAGGGATATCGGCCGGGATTACAATATCAACGGCATTTTTATCTACATATTTGGCTTCGAACGAGTAAAATTCATACCCGCCTTTTAATACAATTTCACCTGCCGGAGATGCTACCGGGTTTGTATTTCCTAAAACGGCACATTCCAGTTCCCGTCCTTCAATAAACTCTTCCGCCAGCATGGTGTTATCAAACGAAAAGAGGCTGTTTACTTTTTCTTTAAACCCTTTGGGTTCCGAAATTTTATATACACCTACCGATGAGCCCAGGTTGGCCGGCTTAATAATAAACGGGGTGCCCAACCGGGCTACCAGGGTATCGTAGTCAATTTTGTTGGCTTGTGCTTTGCGGTAGCTCATAAATTTAGCCACCGGAATTGCCGAGTTTTGCAATACATGTTTAGTAATGAGTTTATCCATGGCTACAGCTGAGCCCAAGGTTTCGGAACCTACAAAGGCGATGCCCATTGTTTTGAGTAAACCTTGAATGCTGCCATCTTCGCCATCGGTGCCGTGCAGCACAGGAAAAACTACCTCTACCGAAAAATTTGTGCTGCCCGCTAAAAAAACAGGTTGGGTAGCTTGTAAATTAATTTGTAAGGGCTGCCCACTGGTTATATTTTTGGTTACCTGGTTGCATAAATACCAATTGCCTTGTTTACAAATGCCAATGTAATACACATGGTAGCGTGTTTTATCTATGTAGTTAGCTATGTTTTGAGCCGAAATAATAGAAATATCGTGTTCTACCGAACGCCCTCCGAATAAAATGGCTACCTGTATTGTTGTCATAGTAATAAATTTTTCCAAAAATAGGAATGCTGGTTTTATAAACCATCGGGCTTAAAAGAAAACTCATAAAAAAAGCGACTTGGTTTTGCCAAGTCGCTTACAGGTATTTTAATAAATGCTTAGTTCATAAAACCAAAGCCAATACCAAAGCTAAACATGCTAACTGCTTGTGCTTCGCTGGCTTTGGTGGCATAGCGGTATTTGGCTTTTAAACTAATACCGGTGCTTGATAGCCCAAATGGGATAAAAACACCCACTTCGGGTTGTACTCCAAAGCGCCATTTTTTACTTTGTACAGATACCAAACCGATATCGGTACGCTCATCTACATAAACGGTTCCTATGCCGGCTCCTACAAAGGGCCTGACAGCACCGTTTTCGCCCAGGTAATAGTGGGCATTTACAAAAATGGGAATAGTATTTAAGTACCTGTACTCGGTGCCCGAAATACTGCCTTTTACACCCGATTGATCTATTTGAATATCTCGGGGTGGAAGGTCTCTTTTAATTTCATCAAATACTTCCCAACTCCACTCACCCCCAATAGAAATGTTGTCGGTTAAGAAGGAGGCTCCGGTTATAGATATCCCTCTAAAGCTGGTTTTTGAGATGTATTCGTTGGTACTGCCAATACCCATAGAAATAGGCCAGCTAAACGTCCAATAACTGGTTTGGGCAAATGATTGAATACTATATCCAATACTAAAGAGTGCTATGATTGCTATTTTTTTCATGCTAATTTTTTGTTAAGATGGCACTTAGTTTTTTAAGTAAGGCGATTGGTCAAATGCTTGATTAATACTCCCTGTAACTCTGGCAGAATTGCTGGAAGAACTGGACGATACCAACCCTCTGAAAACACCTACCCAGGAGGGGTCGAAATTATCAGGAACTTGACCATTATCCGGAATTTGACGTAGGTCGAACATATCGATAACAATTGTGCCTACATCATAGGATTGGTAACTCACGGTAGGAGGGTAACCACAGTAGTAGCAAGGGTAGCCCGGGTAACCCGGGTACCAACCTCCCCAGCCGGGATACCAGGGGTAGCCAGGGTACACAATGCCTACGGTTTCGCGGGTTAGCTTTATAGAAGCAGCGTAAGCAGCTTCGACATCTGGAGTGGGGTCGTTAGGTGTTATTATGGAAACATTTCCGTTGCCTGGTTCAGGAGTTGGG
>JALWRJ010000099.1 GCA_026994125.1 Cyclobacteriaceae bacterium
CATGGCAGCCTCTGAGCGTTTGTCATCGGCTCGGGTACCCCGTTCAGTTACTCGTGTAGCAGCCACTTCGGCTATTATTGCTTCCAGGTCGGCTGCGGATGATTCAACGGCACCGGTACAGGTGATGTCGCCAATGGTTCTAAAGCGAACAAGTTTTTTCACCACCGGTTCATCATCTTTTCGTTGGATGTATTCCGAAGCTGCCATAATAACACCATCGCGTACAAATACTTCGCGTTCGCGGGCAAAATAAAGCGAGGGCAATTCAATATTTTCGGCAAGTATATATTGCCAAATATCCATTTCGGTCCAGTTCGAAATAGGAAACACCCGAAAATGCTCGCCAAAGTTTTTGCGACCATTAAAGAGGTTCCAAAGTTCGGGTCGTTGGTTTTTAGGATCCCATTGTCCAAATTCATCGCGATGCGAAAAAAAACGTTCTTTAGCACGAGCTTTTTCTTCGTCTCTACGGGCACCGCCAATAGCCGCATCAAATTTATGTGCTTCAATGGTATCGAGCAGGGTTACCGTTTGCAAGCCATTGCGGCTGGCGTTGTAGCCTTTTTCTTCTACCACTTTGCCTTCATCAATGGTTTGCTGCACACTGCCCACAATAAGTTTAGCTCCTAATTTTTTTATATAGCGGTCGCGAAACTCAATGGTTTCATTAAAATTATGACCGGTATCGATATGTACCAACGGAAAGGGCAATTTGGCCGGATAAAAAGCTTTACGTGCCAAGTGAGAAACAACAATGGAATCTTTACCTCCCGAAAAAAGCAAGGCCGGGTTTTCGAATTGGGCGGCTACTTCGCGAAGCACAAAAATAGCTTCGGCTTCCAGGGTTTTTAAATGATTTAAGTTGTACGAGTGCATTATTTTTTTATCTTTTTAAGTAAGGCATCTACAAGTTTTGATGCTGATTCTTCAATGGTTTGTTGGGCGGTATCTAACACCATAAAAGGTGCCTTAGGAGCTTCAAAAGGAGCATCCAGGCCGGTAAAGTTTTTAATTTCGCCTGCCAGAGCCTTCTTATACAAGCCTTTTACATCGCGTTGGGCACACACTTCAAACGAAGCATTTACCCATACTTCTAAAAAATCGGCCTTTCCTATAATACTAGCCGCGCGTGCACGAATGCGTTGGGTTGGACTCACAAATGAGCAAAGTACCACCAGCCCATTATTTAAAAACAGTTTGGCAGTTTCGGCTACCCTACGAATATTCTCCTCTCTATCGGCTGAGGTAAAACCCAGGTTTGCATTGAGCCCGGTGCGCAAATTATCGCCATCTAGCAAGGCTGTTAAAATACCTTTTTTATGTAATAATTGCTCTACCTTGTTAGCAATAGTGCTTTTGCCCGAGCCCGATAAGCCGGTAAGCCAAACCACCAAAGCTCGTTGGTTTAGAAACTTTTCTTTTGCCTGGCGCGAAAGCATATTTTCAAATACCGGATGTATATGTTTGCTCATCAACTCCTATACTAAAAACCTACACAAAGAAACGAACCATTTAAAAGATTTTGCTTATTATACCTAAATGGTTTTTGGGAATCACCCTGATATACATGCCCCCCGGCTGCCTCCACAATGGCTTGCCCGGCTGCGGTGTCCCACTCCATTGTAGGGCCATGCCGGTAATACACATCGGCCTTGCCTTGTGCTAGCATACAAAATTTTAAGGAACTGCCCACCGAAATGCTATTGGTAACCTTGTAGGTAGCCAGTACTTTTTCTTCTTCAGGGGCGGCATGCGATTTGCTTCGTACGGCAATTCTGTTTTCAGTTGTATTATTAACATGTAAACTAATAGGTTGGTCTTTTCCCTGGCTCATAAATGCTCCCTTCTCATCGCCCCAGTAGCACACATCTGTTACCGGTACATAAATTACACCCATCATAGGTTTTCCGGCCTGTATTAAAGCTATATTTACTGTAAATTCACCATTCCGATTTATAAATTCTTTGGTACCATCCAGTGGATCGACTAGCCAAAATGTATTCCATTGTTTACGAATGTGGTAAGGTGTTTCGGCTTCCTCTTCCGATAAAATAGGCCAGGCTGGTTCCAACTTGGCCAGGGCATTCACTATCAGGTTGTTGGAAGCTTTATCGGCCAAGGTTAAGGGCGAGTTATCGGCTTTATAAGCTATATTAGCGGCCTGCTCTTTGTCATTATAAATAGCAAGTATTTGAGCTCCGGCTTGTTTAGCTATATTTATAATTTGGTTTAGTAGCATGGCACAAAACTAAGCACAACACCATCATCTTAACTATAAAAACCGGCTCTATTTTTAAAACCCTAACCAAAATCATATTTAGCATAAAACAGGAATAGCCTCAGGTATATTTCATATTGATCCACCGAATTACAAATAGTTTAGTGAATTTTTGATTAGTAGCGGTTAGGCTCAAACTTATTAATAGCCACCGAGTTTTTTTCCTCCAGTATAATTTCTTTAACCAGTAAACCGGTGGCCGGACCTAAGGTAAAGCCCATCATGGCATGTCCGGTAGCTAGAATCAAATTTTTAAACTGCTTGTTTCGTCCTATAAACGGGAGGCCATCGGGCGAGCAAGGTCGCAAGCCGGCCCACACAGGCAAATTTTTAAGTTTATCGAAGGTGTACTCAGGCAAGTATGCCTCTATCGATTGCAAAAAGCCATTGGCTCTTGTTTTATTTATACTTTCGTTAAGCCCCACCAACTCCATGGTTCCGGCTAGTCTAACCCTGCCCGGCATAGGTGTAACCGCCACACGTGCTTCTGCTAAAATGTACGAGGTAGTAGGCACAGAGGTAGGGGTAGTCCAATCGACACTATAACCTTTACCAGCCTCTAACGGCAGGTTTAGGTTAAGTTTTTTCATTAAGCGAGGAGCAAAGGAGCCGGTGGCCAACACAAAATTATCGGCCTGGTAATGCGCCTGGCCGGCTGTTACCCCAGTAATAGTTCCCTTACTCAAGGTAAAATCGGTAACTTCTTTACTAAAAGCTAAGGTAATGGGTAATGCATTAAACAGTTTAGGCAATTGCTGCATAAAAGCAGCCGGGTCGGTGTAAGAATCTAACGGAAACATAACACCACCAAGCACATTTAACTTCATACCAGGTTCTACCTTTTTAAGTTCTTCCGGAGTGTAAGCTTTGGCGCCCATATCCCACTGTTTAGCCATCTCAGCCACTTCAATTTCATGTGCCAGGGTAGCCTCATCACGGCAAAGCATCAGCATGCCTTTGTTTTGAATGCTCATATTGGCCTCGTTAGCCAGCTGGTTGTGCAGCGTTCTGCTAAGTAAAGATAATTCGGCCAGGGCATCTTTTGCATAGTCCACATGGGTAGGCGTTGCATGTTTTACAAACTCCCAACCCCATTTTAGTAATTCTTTGTTAAGCCTGGGCTTAATGTAAAAGGGGCTGGTTCGGCTCATCATCCACCGTAGGCCTTTAGCCACAATACCCGGAGCCGATAGCGGCACAAAATGGCTTGGCGATATAAAGCCGGCATTGCCAAACGAACACCCATCGGTTCCATTACCTTTATCCAGCACCAAAACAGATTGGCCGGACTTACCCAAATAATATGCGGTACTTAAACCTACCACACCTCCCCCAATAATAATTACATCGTATTTTTTCATTTACTATATTGTTGCTAAAAAGATAATTTATCACTCATCGTGCCGCATTTAATTTTTCAGATTGCCCTCTTGCCTTCCTTTGGTTGGTCTATAAAAAAATTAAATCACCTGAAATCCATAAGCCATAGGATCGTCTTCGGTATCAATGGTTAGTTTGTTGAAACCATATTTTTTAGCCCACCCCTTTATAGATGGAATAATAGCTGCAAAGGAACCTACGGTAGAAATCGCTTCAATTTTACCAATAAATTGCGAACCAATAATGCTTTCGTGTATAAATGTATCGCCTACTTGTAATTTTTGTTTGGCATACCATTGTGCCATTCGTGCAGAAGTGCCCGTACCACAAGGCGATCGATCGATGGCTTTATCGCCATAAAAAACAGCATTGCGAGCCGTTGAGTTTTTCTTTTGTGGTTTTCCTGTCCACATAACGTGCGAGCAACCTTTAATTTCGGGGTGGTCGGGGTGTACCAGATGAACGGCTTTATTTACAGCTTCACGGATGGGGCGGCTCATGGTAATCAATTCATCAGCCGAAAATTGGTTCATATCTTTAAAGGCAGGCTGGGAATCAATAATGGCATAAAAATTACCGCCATAAGCTACGTCCAGCGTTAATTTACCTAAGTGTGGGCTGTTTACCGAAACAGCTTCCCTGGCCAGGTAGGAGGCTACATTGGTAAATTGAACGGCACTAACTTTAGTGCCTTTGCGGGTGTACGTAGCCAGCACTAAGCCGGCCGGGGTTTCCATTCGCACCAGGCCTTCTTTTTTAGGTGTAATGAGGCCTTCTTCAATGGCCATAGTAATGGTACCAATGGTGCCATGGCCACACATAGGCAGGCAGCCACTGGTTTCGATAAAAAGAACAGCCACATCGTTGGCCGGATTGGAAGGAGGGTACAGCATACTGCCCGACATTAAATCATGGCCCCGGGGTTCAAACATTAATCCTTGGCGCACCCAATCGAAATGCTCCAAAAAATACAACCTTTTTTCGGCCATCGTGATGCCTTGTAATGCAGGAGCTCCTGTGGCCACCAACCTCACAGGGTTACCACAGGTGTGGCCATCTACACATTCAAAAACGGCTTTCATAGTGCATTGTGCGTATATGCACCATTTATCCTACGGCTAATTTGTAAGGGGTTAGCGTTTTGCAAGGCCTTTGGCAACAAGGCATCGGGGGTATTTTGAAACGCTACCGGCCGCAGAAACCGCTTAATAGCATCGACCCCCACGGCTGTAAATCGGGCATCGGTGGTAGCCGGATAAGGACCTCCATGTTGCATGGCAGCACATACTTCCACCCCGGTGGGCACACCATTAAAAATTACCCGACCTACTTTTTGTGTAAGTGCTTGCACCAAACTTTTGGAAGCTTCCCATTCGGTGTCGGTACCTATTAAGGTACCGGTAAGCTGCCCTTGCAAAGTGGAAACACAAGTTTTTAACTCTTCCAAATCATCACACTCAATGAGCAATGAAAACGGCCCAAATACTTCCTGATGCAAAGCAGGGTTCGCCTTAAAAGCAGTTCCACTTGCTGTAGCCACCATAGGCCTGCCGGCACCAGTGGCGGGGTGGGTATCGGACTGCGCCAGTAATGCCACTTCGGGCTGTGCCAGCATATCAGACGATTTGGTATTAAAGGCCTGGCTTATGCCCTTGTGCAGCATGGTTTCGGGTAGTTTGGCCGAAAGCAAGGCAGCCAATGCTTCTTTAAATTGAGTTAGCTCCGGCCCTTTAATACCTAGTAATAAACCAGGGTTAGTACAAAACTGCCCCACCCCTAACGTAATAGAATCGGCATATTGAGCAGCAATGGTTTTTGCGTTTTCGGAGAGCGCACCAGGCAAAAGCACTACGGGATTCGTGCTGCCCATCTCGGCAAAAACCGGAATGGGGTTGGGCCGTTGAGCCGCTAAGTTAAAGAGTGCCCGCCCACCATTCAGCGAACCTGTAAAACCCACAGCAGCCGCTTTGGGGTGGGTAACCAAGGCTTCGCCTATGGTAAAACCATTGCAGTAAAGTAATGAAAATACACCTTCGGGCATGTGGGTAAGTTGTGCAGCTTTTAAAATGGCCATGGCCACCAATGCACTGGTGCCCGGGTGTGCCGGATGGGCTTTTACAACTACCGGGCAACCCGCAGCCAAGGCCGCTGCAGTATCGCCCCCGGCCACCGAATAGGCTAAAGGAAAGTTGCTGGAACCAAACACAATGACCGGCCCCAAAGGCTGCATCATTTTACGCAAATCGGGTTTAGGTAGAGGGGTTCGTGCAGGTTGGGCTGTTTCAATGGTAGCCTCTACCCACCGGCCTTGCCGTATATAATCAGCAAACATCCGTAATTGGCCGGTAGTTCTACCCCGTTCGCCAGCAAGCCGGCCTATGGGCAGTCCGGTTTCTAACGAAGCCCGCTCCAGCAAGTCATCTCCAAGAGCTTCCATCTGATGGGCTATTTCTTCCAAAAAGAGGGCTCGTTTGTCCCAATCTAATGCAGCAAAAGTTGCATAAGATTCATCGGCTTTTTGAAGTGCAGCATCTGCATCGGTAGCCGAAGCCACATAAAATTTTTCACTTAAAAATTCGTTGGTGGCCGGGTTAACTGCCTGAAAAGTTTTACCTGTTCCGGTTGAAAAACCTTGACCAATACAATTTCTCGTTTCTATTTTCATGGAAATAATCTTTTTTAAATTTATGTTTAATCAAACGCTGGTAACGTTGGGCGAGTACGAATACCCTCGTTAATTAATCTGATAATACGACTCCTTTCTTCGCCTGCCAAAGGCAACCGGGGTGGCCGTACATATTCAGAACCCAATCCGGTAAGCGACTCGGCCATTTTAATGTACTGCACAAGTTTAGGGTGCACATCTAATTCCAATAAAGGAATAAACCAATGGTATATATCGATGGCTTCCTGGTAACGTTTTTTTTGCACTAACTTGTAAATAGCTACTGTTTCGTTAGGAAATGCACACACCAAGCCGGCTACCCATCCATCGGCTCCCATCAGCAGGCTTTCGAGGGCCAGATTATCTACTCCACTTAAAATTTTAAAGCGGTTGCCAAATTTAATTTTTAATTTGGTTAAGTAAGTAATGTCGCGCGATGATTCTTTTATAGCCTGGATAGTTGGCCAATGGCTTATTTCTTCAAACATTTCTAACGTTACCGGTATTTTATAATCGATTGGATTATTATAAATCATAATGGGCAACGAGGTGGCATCGGCTACTTGCTTAAAATAAGCCAGGGTTTCATTGGCATCAGCGGCATATCGCATAGGCGGCAACAACATAAGGCCATCGGCTCCTTTAGCCTCCAGTGTTTTGGCCAAAGCAACGGCAGCCTCGGTAGTTTGTTCGGCAATATTTACCACCACATCTACCTTTCCCCGGGCAACCGATAAAGCAGATTCGAGCAGTAGCACCTTTTCCTGTTGCGATAAGCTAGCCGCTTCGCCCAAGGTGCCACCAAGTACCACCCCAGCAATACCGGCTGTCAGTTGCTCTTGAATATTCGCTAAAAAACCCTCTATATCCAGGCTATTATTACTCGTAAATTTGGTGGTTACCGCTGGGTACACCCCCATCCAATTATTCTTCATGCTTTTTGTTTTCAAAGTTAGAAGTACAAGGATGTGTGTAAAAGACAAAATTTAACCATTATCAATACTTTTTTAACCATTTTTTAAATATATTCATTAATACCTGTTATTTTTATACCATAATGAAAGCTTTACCATTTAAAATAGCTGCACTGGAAAATGCTTCGCTTAAGGTAGAGCGAGAACAATTGCCCCGGTTTTATCCATATTTTCACACCCATCAGGAGCTTCAACTTACGCACATTATACTTGGGCGGGGAACTGCTTTTGTGGGCGATGCCATTGCGCCCTTTAAGCCTGGCGATGTTTTTTTCATCCCTTCTAACCTGCCTCATGTGTTTAAGTCGGAGGAGGCTACGCCTGTTGAAAGCCTATCGGTATATTTTGATAAGTCGCTTATTACTACGAATGCCCACCTACCCGAATACCGAAATTTAAATCATTTTTTGGAAGGCTTAAATCAGGCTGCTTTCTTTACCAACAAATTGCTAACACTTAGCATACAATATCTGCATGCTATGGAAACCCTGGATGGCATTTTTATTGTAACTAAATTAATTGAACTGCTTGCATACATTTTGGTTAGCGAGGATATTAAATTTTTATCAACACCCCGCGGCAAGCATTTAAAAACTACCGAAAACGAACGTATAAGCAAAATTATAGATTATTTATACGAGCACTCAACCAACCCGATTACTCTAACTCAGGTAGCCCAACAAGCTAACATGACCCCTCAGGCCTTTTGCAGGTATTTTAAAAAGCATACCCGTAAAACCATGGTAGAATACCTTAACCAGTTACGGGTGCACCAGGTGTGCCAATGGCTGCAACAAGGCAATTATACTA
>JALWRJ010000100.1 GCA_026994125.1 Cyclobacteriaceae bacterium
CCATCAGTACCATTAAAATAACCCTTGGCATTTTTAACCAGCCAATCGTTTTTGCTAACTACAAAATGTGTAATCAGCTCTTTTCCGGTAGTTAAATCCCATATTTTGGTTACCCCATCCATGCTGCCTGTAATTAGGTAGGCATTATTGGGCGAAAACTGTACACTGGTAACAACGCTTTGATGACCCACAAATTTTTTAAGCAGTTTTCCGGTGCGAATATCCCATAAAATGGCATTCCTGTCGCTACCCGCAGTAGCCATCCAGCTTTTATTAGGGCTAACGGCTACCGCTTGTACCGGAGCAGTATGGTTTGTAAACTTTGATAGCTGAAACCCGGTGGCCATGTCCCAGCTTCGTACGGTATTATCCCAACCGGTTGACACCAGGTTTTTACCTCCATTATAAAACTCAAAATCGGCCGAAACTCCGGTATGGCCTACAAACTCCTGTACTTTTTGGCCGGTGTCTATTTCCCAACGCTGTAGCTTGCCATCGGTGGTAGCCACTATAATGTATAAATCGTTAGGGCTAAATTTAGCGGTATAGCCTGTAACAATGGTTTTAGGATTAGTACTTAGCACTATACTATTGAGTAGTTTGCCGGTGGCCAACTCCCATATTTTTATAGTACCATCGCTACTGGAGGTTACCAGTTTAGTTTCATTATTGCTGAAAGCTACACTCCAAATTATATCTCGATGCCCCTTGTACACTTGTAGTATTTTGCCGGTTTGGGCATCGTACAAATGCGCTGTTCTGTCGCCACTTGCCGTAAGTAATTTTGTTCCATTTTTTGAAAGGGCAAAATCGATGACTACTTTGGAATGGCCTCCATAGCGCTGCACTACCTTACCTGTAGCCAGTTCCCATTTTCGTACTTCGAATCCAATTTTGCTACGGTAGGCATAGTTACCATCGGGCGAAAGCGCTACTTTGTTTTTTAATGCCAACATGTTGCTGGCATAGCGCTCCCAATACGAGTTGGGGTCAAAGCCCAAGCCATCTTCGGGTGGAAAGCTCAGGTACCCGTAAAACGAAGAAATTCTGGCACCTGTTTTAGCATCCCAAAGAGTAATTAAGTTGGTATTAGCGGCCGTAACCAACCACCGTCCATCGGGGCTAAAATCTGCATCGGTAAAATGATTTGACCTGCGGTTAGGCACCTTAAAGCTTAAATCCACACCATATTTAGGCGACTGATCTTTGCTTTGAGGGTTAAGCGAATAAAGCCATTTACCTTTTAGCACATCCCATACCTTCACTGCCTTTTCATCTACCGAAGCCATACGGTTTCCTTGGTTATCGATTACCAGTGCCGATAGGTTTTCATCCAGGTCCTCAGCAAATACGGTGGTTTCTTCTTTGGTTCGATACAGCTTTAGCCCTACATCGCGCGTACCCACAATTACTTCATCGTGCGGTGTAGTAATGCCCTGTGTTATACAACCACCGCAAAAACCGGTTACAGGAAAATACTCTTCTAGCAGTTCGCCTGTGGCCAGCTCGTATGCAAGCACTTTTCGGTTATCCAAGCCGGTAATTAACTTAGTGCCTATGGCATTTATATACACATTATCGCGTGCCATCCGTGAGCCTTTTACCGAGTAAATCACCTTGTTTTTACGGGTATCGTACACGCGTATGCTATCGCCTGTACTGCCCACTGCCAGGTATTGCCCGTTGGGGCTTAGGGCAAGCCGCAGTATATTTTCGTCAGGTTGATGATACTGTCTTAGGATTTTAGCCGTCAGGACATCAAAAAAATTAATGTAGCCATCGCTAGAAGCCGTAATTAACTGCGCATCATCGGGGGTAAACAGTACATCATTTATATAATTCTTATGCCCATGGTAGGTGCGCAATTCGCGCCCGGTGCTCACTTCCCACAATTTAACCGATTTGTCATTACTACCCGAGGCAATCCAAAGGCCATTATGGCTAAATGTAACCGTGTTTACCGCAGCCGCATGGCCGCGCTGCACCATGGTTACCATGTGTTGTGCATGGCAGGCACCCTCCCAAGCAGCTAAGCAAAGTACAAGGCCAGTCCGGGCAAAAAAATGGTTAAAACAACTCATGTATATTAGCTAAGCAGGTTCTCTAAATCCAACCCAGGTAAAACGTTTTATCACATACTCGGGGTTGGTAAAAGAGGCATTTCCGGCCGGATTGCCTCCGGTAACATGAAAATCGGAAAAAGCCGCATGCTGATTTACATAAATACCTCCGGTAAGATTAAACGAAACAGGTGTAGCGGCCAGGCTCATTTCATCGGCTATCAGTTCTTTGGTAGCGGCATCGGTGGTGTAGGCACCACACGAAATAGCTCCATGAGCCAATGCCATTTCTTTGGCCAGCGCTACCGATTGGGAGGTGTCATTGGTTTTAATAAGCAAAGCAATGGGTCCAAAAAGTTCTCTGCTAAAACCCTCTTTGTTTTGGGCATTTATTTCTAGTACTACCGGAGTAGCCGTACGTGCATTTTTAAACATGGGGTTTTCTATTTCGCCAGACGACAACCAAACTTTTCCCTGGGTATGAGCGGCCTCATCAACTCTGGTGCAAGTATTTTTATTTTGGATAGCCCCCAGCACAAAAGGGCCTGCTTTAGGGTTTTCCACCAGCCCTTTTATATTGTCGGCAAATTTTTGTGCAAATTCATCAAAACTCACTACCCCATCGGGCGTTTTTATACCCGAGGCCGGAATATAAAAGTTTTGAGGAGCCGTACACATTTGACCCGAGTAAAGCGAAAGCGAAAAAGCCAAGTTGCCAATTACTTTATCAATATCTACTACCGAATCGATAATGGCAGCGTTTACTCCTGTTTTTTCAGTAAATACAACCTTGTTATTAAGTCCTTCCAGGTAGCTACCAAAACCTGAATTGCCCGTGTAGTCAATAAGTTTTACCCGTGGGTCTTCGGCCAGTTCTTTGGTAATCATTTGGCTAAAGCTATCTACGCCTAACTGGCAAATATTGGGGTTTAATCCTTGTTCTTTCAGCAGTTTTTGGAGCTCGGCTACAAAAATAGCGATGGGCAAAATAGCGCCCGGATGGGGTTTTATAATTACCGGATTGCCTGTTACCAGGCTGGCATACATGCCCGGTACGGAATTCCAGGTAGGAAAGGTGGAGCATCCAATTACCAAGCCAACTCCTTTTGGGATGGCTCGCCACGCTTTGTTAAGCACCAGGTTATATTTTCCCATGGGTTTATCCCAAACTACTTTTTCAGGAAATCGGGTTAACTCCTCATATCCCATGGCAATGGCTTCGAGGGCTCTATCGGCTGCATGTGGCCCTGATGCCTGAAAGGCCATCATATAACCTTGGCCGGTTGTGTGCATGGTGGCATAGGCAATTTCGAAAAACCTGGCCTTAACACGCTCGAGCGATTCTACTAAAATAGCAGCTCGTTCGGCCGGAGCCACTTTTCGCCATTGATGAAATGCCTCATCGGCTTTAGACACCAAGTTGTTGGCCGAATAGGCCGGGTATTTAATATTTAATTTTTCCTGTAAGTAAGGAGATTCTTCATCGCCCAACCAAACATCGGTAGGTGCTTGCAAAAGCTCTTCAAATTTTTTGCCTACCTGCGCCTGAAATTTTTCGCGCCCTGCTTTATCTGCTTCTTCGCCATAAATTTTGGGCGATGGGTGCTCGGGGTATTGTGCAAAAAATGTGCGTTCGTGGATGGCCTTAATGGCTCTATCAATAGTAGGTTGGTGCTTAGCTGTTAAATCCATAATACTTAGTTTAAAAAGCTAAGATAATTGGATTTAACAGGTATCGGAAAAGATTAAAACTAAATATTTCAATCTTATTCTGAAATTACCGATATGGGTTATTTTTTAGGAATAATTACCCCGCGTTTAATCATCTCCGATACGATGTCGCGTGCATACGAATTAGCAAAATTTTCGATAGAACTGGGATCAACAGTTTTGGTTTGTGCCGACCACACTAGTTTTCCGGTAGTTACATCCCATAAGTTTGTTTCAATAAAAATAGATTCGCTTGATTCGTAATGACCCGGCTGATATACATTACCATACATATACGGGTAATACGAATAAAACGAACCATAATAGCCGTAGGCCATGGGAGCGTAAGTACCCGTGCCTTCTACATAATGTGTTTCTTCCTTTTTATCAATTAGTCCCATGGTAAGCACCCCATCAAAACCATTTTTCTTAAGAATGGCTTTGGCATCTTCCATTTTATGGGGTAAGGCTTTGCGGTCGGGCGGGGCAATATCCGAACCTGAGACAGAAGTTATTTTTTTGAGATTTAAAAAGTAAGCTACTTCGTCTTCTACAGTGGCTCGGGCCGAAACATTATCCGATAACCCCCAAACTAATATTTTTTCAAAGGTTTTTCCGGTATAGTCGGGGGCTTTCCAGCTTGCCGATATATTGGTAGATGAGCAGGCATTAAGCAAGATAAGCCCAATAAAATATAGTAGTAT
Organism: Cyclobacteriaceae bacterium; assembly: GCA_026994125.1. Classification (GTDB taxonomy): domain Bacteria; phylum Bacteroidota; class Bacteroidia; order Cytophagales; family Cyclobacteriaceae; genus JAKISE01. Next base: position 4,475 of record JALWRJ010000100.1, read on the forward strand.
TCTTATTTTCATAGGATAGTTATTTTAGCTTTTTTCAAAAATACAGAATTGAATGATAACTAAAAAATGAGGAACCTTTACTTGGTAGGTAGTAAAATTTTCTTGTTAATCAACTCGGAAACCACTGCACGAGCATAAGCGTTAGCTGTTTTATCTACCGACCCCTGATGCTCGGATTTAGATTGCCCCGACCATACCAGTTTACCGGTTTCTACGTCCCACAAATTGGTTTCGAGGTACACATTGGTAGTAGAGGCATAATAGCCCGGTTGGTACACCGCACCATACATGTGTGGGTAATAGCCATAAAACGAGCCATAATAGCCATAGGCCATGGGGTTGTAATAACCAGAGCCTTCTACATAATGTGTTTCTTCTTTTACATCTTTGAGGCCAACGGTTAATACTGCATCGTAGCCGTGCTTTTGTAGTTTTTGCTTAACTACTTGTTTGTCTTTTGGAATAGTATTTCTATCAAAAGGAAGCACATCGGCACCCGAATGGGTGTTTACTCCTTTTAGATTTAAGAAATGAGTTACTTCGTCCTCTACAGTACTTCGGTTGGCCACGTTTTCGCTCAAGGCCCACACCAACACTTGTTTATAGGCCTTACCTTCATAATCCGGGGCTTTCCAGGTAGCCGAAAACTTAGTACTTAAACACCCGCCCAAAGCCAGGGCAAGCAAACTCATAGCAAAAAAGGTTTTTTTCATTTTTTCTTAGGTAAGGATGAATCAAATTTTACTCCACCAAAAAGATACAGGTAAATTACCCGGGAGTATCTAAAAAGTAAAGGGAATAGCAAAATGTTAAGTAAAACAATGGTGTAAATATACACCTCAAAGGGTGGATTGTTGAACAAAATGTATAATATTAATGAAGCATTGGTAACCATGGCCACAATTAAGGCATACGAAATGTACATAGCACCATGAAAAAAGCCGGGTTCGCGATCGAACCGAAGCTGACAGGTGGGGCAGTTTTGGTAAAATTTCGAAAATTTAGGCACTTGCCACCAAGGGTACACAAACATATTTCCGGTACGGCACTGTGGGCATTTAGCTCCGGCTAGCGCCTTTAAAGCAGATGGGCTTTTCACATTCTTCATCGCAAAAAATTTGCACAAATTTACTAAGCCATTAGCATACCATCAATAATCACGGCATCAATCGTATGGCTGGTAAATGCATATGGGATATAGGCCAACGAAGGAATTTCCTTGGTAATAAGTATGCTGCCTGCTTTGCCGGGTGTTATAGAGCCATGCGAACTAAGTAAATCCATGGCATAGGCACTATTCATGGTGGCGGCATTTAGTGCCTCGTTGGGTGTCATTCGCATATTAATACAAGCCAACGACATCATAAAGGCCATATTGCCAGCCGGTGCACTCCCCGGGTTGTAATCGGTAGCCAACGATACGGGCAAGCCGGCTGCTATCATATCGCGGGCAGGCGGGTAGGAGGTTCGTAAAAAAAAAGCGGCTCCGGGCAATAAGGTGGGCATGGTTTGGCTCCCCTGCAAAGCCTCAATTTCGGCTTGCCCCATAGCTTCCAGATGATCTACACTTAGGGCCTGGGTTTTAACACCCACTTGTACTCCACCCGAAACATGCAATTGGTTGGCATGAATTTTAGCTTTTAACCCATAGTTTTCTCCGGCTCGTACAATACGTTCGGTTTCTTGGGGGGTAAAAAAGCCCTTTTCGCAAAACACGTCTATATAATCGGCCAGTTGTTCTTCGGCTACTTTGGGCAACATCTGGTTAATAACCAGGTTAATATATTCGTTTCTATCGGTAAATTCCTTAGGAATAGCGTGGGCGCCTAAAAAAGTAGTTTTTACAGTTAAAGGTGTTTCTTTACCAATGCGTTTGGCCACACGCAACATTTTAAGTTCGTCCTGCAAAGTAAGCCCATACCCGCTTTTAATTTCTACACAAGCAGTACCAAACCCAATAAGCTCGTTTACACGTTGTAAAGCAAATTGGTACAACTCCTCTTCGCTGGTAGCTTGCAGTTTTTTAGCCGAGTTTAAAATGCCCCCTCCTTTTTTGGCTATTTCGGCATAACTCATACCTTTAATTTTATCTACAAACTCGGCTTCGCGGCTTGCAGCAAACACCAGGTGGGTGTGCGAATCTACATAAGCAGGCAACACAAATTTGCCGGTAGCATCTATGGTTTTACAGCTAACCCGGGGCAGCTGGTGCATAGACCCGTAGGAATCAATCAAGCCATTTTTTATGTAAAGGTAGGCATTATCTAAGGCAGGGAGTTTATCCATAGCACTACCTGCTACCCATTGGTTGGCATCGCTGGTACGGGTTTGCACCAGCTGCTTAATGTTGGTAATAAGAATATCCATAGAGGGTTTTATTCACCTGTTTCGGTATTAATGGCCTCTACAGTTTGTTCCAGCTTAGTACCATAAATGGGGAAGCTAAGCTTAAAGGCAAAGAAAAAGGTGTTTTTTTGTATTCCGGGGCGGAGGCCTGTTTCCACCCCATATCCCCAGCCCAAGGTGCGGTTAAATTTACCTTTAAGGCCGGCTCTAAAGCCAAAGGCCGATTTTTTTACTTCGTCTAATTTAACTGTTTCACCTGCAACCAACAGGTCTTCGATGGTAATACCCGGAGCATAGAGGGCATCCAGGTAGGTGGTCATAAGTAAATCATCGCCATTGGGTTCCCAGCGCGATTCAAAGGTAACGGCAAAGTTTTTAAACCAACTCATGGAACCTCCCAGGTAAAAACCATAGGCAAATACATTGGTATATAGTTCTTCACCATCTACAGGAGTACCATCCTGGTAATAAAGTTCCAGTTCTTGTTTGGCTAAAACTTTATCTAAATCGGTAGAGGTATTATAAGCAAAAGCACCGGCACGGCCGCCCACAATTTCGCGTACTGTATTTTTAATAAGGGCATTTTTAGGTACGGTAGCGGCCCATTCGGTTCCTTTTAGTCGTTTACTATACAATAATATTTTAGATTCCGACTCACGGGTACGATCCAGGATGTGATAAGTACCTCCGGCATCGCCATAAAAGTAGGCGGTAATATTGTTTTCGTTAATAGCGTTTAAGTTTGCAGCATTTCGGGCAATATCGAACCGCTGGCCGTAAGTGGTACGAGCCGACAGTTCAAAATCAAGCAAATCTTTGTGGTAATAGTTAGCCTCCAAACCAAAGCCACCTACAATATTAAGGGCGGCAATATCGCCCACTATGGGCTGAAAATGTATAAAAAGCTTCTTTATATCGTATGGGTCATCATACGTAACCGTGTACTTTAATGCCTTCGATTTTTTGGTTGCCTGCCCGTAAGCTCCTGTGGACATGGCTATTACTACCAATGCTAATAAACCTCTTTTTAAATACATACTTTTATAAAAATACTATTATTGCCTCAAATATACCGAGCATTCACGGATAATTAAAATCAGTATTTACTACTAGTGGCCTGTTATTCATACCTAATCCTCGGATGGGGCTATACTGTTTTCGCTTATCGGAATTGTTTTTATTTGGTGATTTTCGATGGTAATTATTTT
>JALWRJ010000101.1 GCA_026994125.1 Cyclobacteriaceae bacterium
AAAAAGTGGGCACCAAGAAGAACTTTTTAGAGTGGCTCCTCAAAAAAAATAAGTGGCTAAAAAAATATGTTAAAATGCTTATTTTTTACCTGGGTATGAAAAAAGTGGAAAAAGCAGCCTTTAGTGCCACCTACCAAAATGTATGGGTAGCAGGCCCTGCCATTGAGGCGGTACACTCCATTAGGCCTATTAAAGATATCATTAAGGAGTTGGTAAAAGATTTATAAAAATCATTTCAAGTAGTCTTCTCCCTTAATTTTATGTAAAAATCACTATCTTCAACAATTAACAACTAAAACCCGTGTATGGATACCTTTGTTCCATTTGTAATTGCCGTACTTGGCTTTGGAATGATAGCCCTGGCGGCATCGCAATTGGCGGTTTTTTCGCGAAAGGTAAAACTGCCACTTATTACCGGGCTACTGCTAACAGGCATTGTTACCGGCCCTTTTGTGCTTAAGCTAATTCCTGCTTCAGCCATTCCTTATTTAGATTTTATTAACGATATGGCTCTGGCCTACATTGCCTTTGCCGCCAGTGCCGAGCTATACCTGCGCGAAATGCGCAGCCGCATACAAAGCATTAAATGGATGACCTTAAGCCAGCTGATAGGAACTTTTGTGCTTAGTGGTGTTGCGGTTTATTTATTAGCCGGCCATATTCCTTTTATGGCTCAATTTTCGACTAGCCACAAGCTGGCAGTTGCATCGCTATTTGCCGTTATTTTTGTGGCTCGCTCACCTGCTTCGGCCATAGCCATTGTAAACGAAATGCGTGCCAAAGGGCCGTTTGTGCAAACCGCCATTGGTGTTACAGTGCTTAAGGATGTGTTTGTTATCCTGTTGTTTTCTTTCTGCCTGGAGGTGTCCATCGCCCTAATGGAAGAAACGCAAATTAACCTGGTATTTGCAGGCATTTTACTCACAGAACTTATGGCCAGTATTGGGTTTGGATTTGGCCTGGCGCAGGCATTAAAGCTTATTCTAAAAACCAATGTTAAACAGGTTCAAAAAACGGTGTTAATCCTGCTGGCTGGTTACTCCATGTATTTATTGCACCATTGGCTCGATGCCTATACCCATGCCCACCTTGGGCATACCCTAAGCATAGAACCCCTACTGGTATGCATTATAGCCAGCTTTTATATTACCAACTACACCAAATTTAGAGCCGAATTTTTACGTATTTTGGAACGACTGGGTAAATATATTTATATTCCTTTCTTTTTATTGGCCGGAGCCTCCTTGCAGTTAAACCTATTTGTATCGGTGGCAGGCATTGCTTTTATGCTCTCTATTGTCCGGTTAATTTCGTTAATGGTGGGCGGTTATGTGGGCGGTTGGCTTTCGGGCGACAGCCCCTTGTTTAGGCGGTTGGCCTGGATGCCCTATGTTACCCAGGCCGGTGTTGGGCTTGGGCTAGCCACCGTAGTTAGCAAAACATTTCCTACCTGGGGTATTGAATTTTCAACAATTATTATTGCAGTTATTGTGGTGAACCAAATTGTAGGGCCTCCACTATTTAAGTGGGCCATTCAAAAAGTAAAAGAAGGCCATACCCGAGCCGATACCCCAGCGTTTGATGGCATCAAAGATGCCCTGATTTTTGGCTTTGAACCGCAATCGGTTGCGCTCGCTCATCAATTAATGGAAGCCGGATGGGAAGTAAAAATTGCCACCCTAAAATCGGATATTAAAAAAGAACAATACCCAAATTTAACTATTAAACAAATTGACAGGTTAGACTTGGACATGTTAACTCAATTGAATGCCAAGCTTTCGGAGTCAATCGTGCTTATGCTTACCGATGAAGAAAACCTGACTTTGTGTAACCTAATTTACGAACATATTGGCACGCACGATATTGTGGTAAGGCTAAACCACCGCTATAATTTTAATAAGTTTCATGAACTGGGTGCCCTTATTGTTGACCCTTCCACTGCCATTGTATCTTTGCTTGAC
>JALWRJ010000102.1 GCA_026994125.1 Cyclobacteriaceae bacterium
GTGTATCTAAAGCCGAATGTACAGCTACGGCTTTAATGCCTCTTTTTTTTAGACCTGCAACCTGGTCGTTCATTAAAGCTATGAGGGGCGAAACCACAATACAAATACCTTCTTTCATTAAACCTGGCACCTGGTAACAAATGGATTTGCCTCCACCGGTGGGCAGCAGCGCCAGGGTGTCTTGCCCTTCGAGCACCGATTGTATAATATCGGCCTGCACCGGGCGAAAAGCCGCGTAGCCCCAGTATTTTTTAAGCAAGAGTTCGGGTGTTGTCACGAAAAAACTGTTTTACCAGGTAATGGTTTCTTTATTTAAAAAAGCAGCAATTCCTTTTTTACAATCATCGGTAGCTCGTGCTTCGGCATTTTGCCGTGCTGCATAGTTCAGGGCCTCGTGTACAGGCATGGCTTGTACCCGAGCCAGCATTTGCTTGGTTAGACCCATGCTTTGGCCCGAGTTTTTAGTTAGTAACATCCGGGCAAATTTATTTACATCGGCTTCCAAATTTTCGGTAACTGCTGTAATCATACCTGCTTCCATTGCCTCTTGAGCTGTAATTAAGCGTCCGGTAAGCAATAAATTTTTTGCTTTTTGCTCGCCTAGTTTACGCACTAAAAACACCATTACTATGGCCGGAATAAACCCAATACGCACTTCGGTATAGCCAAATTTGGCCGAGGGCTTGGCAAAGGCGAAATCGCATACGGTTGCCAAGCCACTGCCTCCTGCTATGGCATGCCCCTGGATGGCAGCAATTACTACTTTGGGCAGGGTATAAATTTGTAAAAAAAGTTCTTTTAAGTGGTTGGAATCGGCCAGGTTTTCTTCGAATGAATTTTGCTGGAGTTCTTCCAGGTATGCCAGGTCGGCTCCGGCACAAAAAGCATCGCCTTGAGCATTGAGCACCACCACTTTAGCGTTTGTATCGTTTTTGGCGTGTTCAAATGCCTGCTTTAGTTCAGCTACCACTTCAAAATTAAGCGCATTTCTTTTTTGCGGCCTGTTTAAGGTAATATAGGCCACCTGCTGCTGACTCGTGTAGGTTACAAACTGCATGGCTGTGTTTTTTATCAAACTTACAACGCAATGGCAATATTACATTAACATTAACCCATCTATTTTGGGAGGGGCGAGGTAAGCGTAGTTTGATATGCACCCTTTTCAGCTAAAAAAACAGCAGGTTGATGTCCAGGCAGGCTAACCAGGGTATCGGAGCTATAAGCAGGTATCACAACATCGAACAGTGCGGCCATATTGGTTTGCTTGGTTTGTATAAAAAAAGATGTTCCATACCAAACCAATGCCTGGCCGTAGGGTGTTTGCTTACTAACCACAGCGCCTACATTTTGGTTATTCACTCCCAACCTTAGCCTGTTGGGCTTTATATGAAACTTTAATTTTTCGGCATTATGCACCAACCCCGAATCGATAACTGTAAACCGCTGGCCTGCCTGTACAAAATCGATGGCATAGTGGTAAGGCACACGATAAACAGTTACCATGGGCTGGGTGTTGTTTTTAACTATTCTAATACCCACCAAGCCAGAAAAAGCTACCATACAACCACAAGAAGCCAGTGCCCAAAACCGGTGCTTATATACAGCATACAAAAATATGCCTGCTATAAGTGCATAAAGCAACCAGGTTTGTGGTATATCTATGTAGAGCCTGTCTAACTGATTACCGGGTAAATTTTGTATGATACCAAGTACAGCATTGATGCAAGAAATTAAAAAACCAATACCCTTAGCCACCCACCCGGCCAAAGGCATGTAAAGAAAAGAGGAGGCAAAAAATACCACACCCAACCAAACAATAAGGGTGGCCACAGGTATAACCACCAGGTTTGAAACTAAAAAATAAGGTGGAAACCGGTGAAAATACAGCATACTTAATGGAAAAGTAGCTATTTGAGCAGCCAGGCTAATGGCTGTTACATCCCAAAAAAAGATGGTAA
>JALWRJ010000103.1 GCA_026994125.1 Cyclobacteriaceae bacterium
TCCGCAAGAAGCAGCCGAAGGCACCATCCGTAATTTATTTGCTACCTCTATTGAGGCCAACGCCATCCATGGTTCCGATTCTGATGAAAACGCCAGCATAGAAGGAAATTTCTTTTTTGCTGATATGGAAAAATTTTAAGGATTACCATTCATACCTAAGAACAAAATTTTAGCACGCTGAACTAAACCCTCATAGGGCGTAAGCGTGCTATTTTTTTTGCCCGCCCGCGAGTAAGTTACGATACATCCTCTATCGTTTCACTCTCCGATTTTTGCAACCAAAAATTATTAAACCCTTCGCCTTGGGTAATTTTAATTAACTGCATTTGAAGCAACTCCAAAATAGCTAAAAAGTTAAAGATAACAGCAATCCGATTTGGTTCGGCTGTAATAACCTCCTCGAACGATAACCTGCGAGCATCTACCAATTTACTAAGCAGTTCTTTCTTTTTTTCGGCAATGGTGTAAGGGTATGGAACAATGGAGTGTATGGGCTTTTTCTTTTCATCCTCAAAACGAAGCAAGACCTTTTCATAAACTCGCAGTAATTTATACAAATCTACATCCTGCAACTCGGCCTCCACATCAGTTGATTCCGAAAGTTTTTTAAGTTCTTTTAGGATATTGCCCCGCTTTTCCTTTTGTAACCTCACCTCTTCCAGCGAAGCTAACTCCCCAATAATCGATTTATATTTTTTGTACTCTAATAAATGTTTTACCAACTCTTCGCGTGGGTCAATTTCGTTGCCTTCTTCATCTAACTGTTTTCGAGGCAGCAGCATTTTGGCTTTTATGCGCATTAAAGTGGCAGCCACTAAAATAAACTCACTGGCCACTTCTATATTTAATTTCTCGAGGTCGTTTAGGTAATCAATAAAATCCTGGGTGATTTTAGAAATGGGTATGTCATAAATATCGAGCTCATCGCGTTCTATAAAGAACAGCAACAAATCAAAGGGGCCTTCAAACAGGGGTAATTTAATTTCGTAGCTCAAGGTGTAAAGGGCTAATAAGCCCCAAATATATGGTTAATTAGGCTTTCATAAAACACCCAATCGGTTATCGTGTACCAAGTAACACAAGTTTTGTATTAAAAGCGCAAAATAATGTACCTTTGAACATTGCTAAAGAAACCCTTTGGTAGAGCTGTAGTAAGGCCAAATTAATTTTAGCTATGAAAATTCAACCAGGAAGTTTACTCGAAACGATAAACTCGCCCGAAGAACTACGAAAATTAGATCGTTCTAAACTAACACAGTTATCACAAGAACTACGCAATTTTATTATCGACACGGTATCGATATATGGAGGGCATTTTGCTTCGAGCCTGGGCGTGGTAGAGCTAACCGTAGCGTTGCACTATGTGTTTAACACCCCCAATGACCAACTGGTGTGGGACGTAGGCCACCAGGCCTATGGCCATAAAATTTTAACAGGTCGTAGGGAACAATTTCATACAAACCGAGTGTACAAAGGCGTTTCGGGGTTTCCTAAACGCAGCGAAAGTAAATACGATGCTTTTGGTGTAGGGCATTCCTCCACTTCTATTTCGGCCACATTGGGTATGGCAGTTGCTTCGGCCATTAAAGATGAAACCCAACGGCAGCATATTGCTGTAATTGGCGATGGTGCCATGACAGGCGGCATGGCCTTTGAAGCCATGAACCATGCCGGAGTATCTAACTCGAATTTGTTAATTATCTTAAACGATAATAATATGTCGATTGACCCCAACGTAGGGGCACTTAAAGATTACCTTACCGACATTACCACCAGCCATACGTATAATAAAATTAAAGATGAGGCATGGAAAATACTAGGCAAACTCAACAAGCTGGGGCCCAATGCACAAGAGTTGGCCTCTAAGTTTGAAAACAGTATAAAATCGTTTTTGCTAAAGCAAAGCAATTTGTTTGAATCGCTAAACCTGCGTTATTTTGGCCCTATTGATGG